>CAJUEZ010000097.1 GCA_910585485.1 uncultured Clostridia bacterium | reverse complement strand
TGATTGTTGTGACACAAACGGTGCGAAGTCAGGCGATGAACATTGATATTAGCGAAGACGAGTGCTTAAAACTTTCCGCGATACTGAATAACGCGCTGACAGGACTTATGGCTGATGATATTACTTTTGAAAAGATACAGGATATTCAAAGAGAAATAGAACGAAAGGTTTCTGTTGACCCAAAAGTGCTTATAGATATAATGCGCTTTGTATATGATACAGTGACAGCAGACACGGAAACTGAAATATATGTCAATAATGCAAAGTCAATACTTAGATATCCTGAGTACAGCAACATTGAAAAAGCTGAGAGGATTTTATCATTCCTTGATGACAAGGAAAATTTGAAAAAACTTGTTGAGACTGACGGAAAAGATGGGATTGAAGCAAAAATAGGCAAGGAAAATGATTTTGAAATATTGCAGGATTGTTCTCTTGTCAGTATAAATTATTCGGTTGGTGACAGTACGGCGGGAAAAATTGCCGTGATAGGACCAAAGCGAATGAATTATTCAAAAGTGTTTGCCAGTCTTGATCTTATCGCGAATGAAATAGATAAAATAATAGATTGTTACATGAAGGATGGCTGAGGAAAGGAGTAATCAAATGTCAAAGAATAATGAGGAAATAAACGAGGAGATAGTAGAAACAGAAGCTGCCGAGAATGGTGAAGATGGCTCAAAAGAAGCTGAAGAGAAGTCGAATGAGGAAATTCTTGAAGAAAAGCTTAAGGAGCAGACTGATAAGTATATGCGTCTTTATGCGGAATATGACAACTATCAGAAACGCTCGCAGCGCGAAAAGGATATGCGTTATGGCGATGCTGTAATTGACGCTGTAGCCGCTCTGCTGCCGATAGGCGATAATCTTGAAAGAGCCTTGCAGACAGAGGCGGAGTCAGAGGACGCTAAAAAGCTGAAAGAGGGCATAGAAATGGTTATGAAGCAGTTTGAGGACGCGCTTTCAAATCTTGGAGTCAAGCCGATTGAGGCACAAGGAGAACAGTTTGACCCGAATCTTCATAACGCGGTGATGCACATCGAGGATGAAACAATAGATGATAACACCGTTGTTGAAGAACTTATGAGGGGCTACATATACAAGGATAATCGTGTAGTCAGACATAGTATGGTAAAAGTGGCAAATTGATTTTATAAAAATGTAAAATAAAACAGTGTAAAATATCAAGGAGGAAAATAAAATGGGAAAGATTATAGGTATTGATTTAGGTACAACAAACAGTTGTGTAGCTGTTATGGAAGGCGGAAATCCTAACGTTATAACAAATAGCGAAGGCGCGAGAACAACTCCGTCTGTTGTTGCGTTCCAAAAAGACGGCGAAAGAATAGTAGGTCAGGTTGCTAAGCGTCAGGCGGTTACAAATGCTGACAGAACAATAATGTCAATCAAGAGAAAAAT
>CAJUEZ010000096.1 GCA_910585485.1 uncultured Clostridia bacterium | reverse complement strand
ATAATCAGCGATTTTGACGTCGCGTTTCTTAGAATATGGCTTACCTCATTCATTTCCAGCATAAATGTGCTTTGACCTGACGCAATATCATCCGACGCGCCAACTCTCGTGAAAATCTTATCAACAACTCCTATTTTCGCCGAGGACGCGGGAACAAAGCTTCCTATCTGCGCCATGAGCGTTATCAGCGCCACCTGCCGCATATATGTTGATTTTCCCGCCATATTCGGACCTGTTATTATAAGCATTCTGTCCTCTTCAGTATTCAGACGCGTATCATTTGGAACGAACATCGTGCCTGTCGCCATTTTTTCAACAACAGGATGTCTTCCGTCTATAATTTCAATTTTGTCATTATCCGATATTTCAGGCATTACAAAATTATTTTTGCAAGCCGTCTCGGCAAGCGATAACAGCGCGTCTGACTTGGCAATTATTCCCGCCATTCGTTTTAAACGCTCAATTTCTCTTTCAACATCTTTCCTGATCTGTTCAAAAACATGACTTTCAAGCGACAGCACTCGCTCTGACGCGCCTAAAATTGTGTTTTCTATCTCTTTCAGCTTAGGAGTTATATACCGCTCGCAATTAGCAAGGGTTTGCTTTCTTATATAAGTATCGGGAACATCTTTTATTGCTGATTTCGTAACTTCAATATAATATCCGAATACCTTGTTATACCCTACCTTTAGTTTAGAGATTCCGGTTGTTTCTCTCTCTTCGCTCTCAACCGCGGCAAGCCATTTTTTGCCGTCACGCATTGCAAGTCTCAGCTTATCTATTTCCTCGTTAAAACCTTCTTTGATGACATTTCCGTCACGCAAAAGTGTTGATGGCTCATCGCTTATCGCTCTTTCAAGAAGCGATGCGACATCTTCAAGCAGGTCGAAGTCTTTTTTCATTTCACTGAGCATTGGCGATTTTACACCGCTTAAAATATATTCCAGTTCCGGAAGCCTTAAAAGTGTCATCTTAAGCGCTGTCAAATCCCTCGGAGTGACCGTTCCAAGTGATATTCGGCTTATAATTCGCGATATATCGTATGTGCCCGACAAAGCTGATGACAGTTCATCTCTCAGCATGACATCGTCTGACAGTTCTTTCACGGAAAGCAGCCGCTTATTGATTTCTATAGGGTTTACAAGCGGTTTTTCCACCCACTGTCTTAAAAGTCTCGCACCCATTGATGTTTGAGTATTATCCAGAACCCATAAAAGTGATCCTCTTTTTGCCTTATCTCGCATCGTTTCTGTGATTTCAAGGTTACGCCTTGTGTTCACGTCAATATCCATATACTGATTTACTTCATATGTATTGATTGCGTTCAGATAAGTAAGACTCATTTTCTGAGTATGCTCCAAATATGTTATCATTGCCCCAACCGCATATACCGCATACTTTTTGTCCGCGAGGTTTATATCACTGAGTGACTGTCTGCCGAATTGATGAAGTATCTTACTCTCATAATACGCGTTCTCAAAAAACTCATCTCCCTGCTCGTCGGGAGTTACATGAAAACGCAGCTTTACCTGTCCGGAAATTTTTTCTGCCGCCTCACTGTTTACAAGAATTTCTCTCGGCTCGTAACGCGCAATTTCATTAAGCGTTTCATCCGCTCCATCTATTTCGGTGGTATACACTTCTCCGGTGGAAATATCTGATACCGCAAAACCAAAAGTGTCATTGTTGCAGTAAATTACCGCCAGATAGTTGTTGGCTTTTTCATCAAGAAGTTCCT
>CAJUEZ010000095.1 GCA_910585485.1 uncultured Clostridia bacterium | reverse complement strand
ATGCGGAGCCGGCAAAGGTTACAATGCGCTTACTGAAGAATATGTGGATATGATTTCATCAGGTATTGTTGACCCTGTAAAGGTGACAAGAAGCGCGCTTCAAAACGCGGCATCCGTAGCGTCAATGGTACTTACTACTGAAAGACTTGTGACAGATATTCCTGAACCTCCTGCGGCTGCTCCCGCAATGGATCCGAGTATGGGCGGAATGTATTAATAGCAGATAAAGATAAAAAACTCTGTTCTTTTAGTACAGAGTTTTTTTATTATTATTGACTAATATTGGCAACAGGCACAAAGTGAACGCATTAGAGTTGAAAAAAATTTAACAATGTGATATAATCTGTGCAAAATATAAAGAATACATTATAGTTAGAATATCGGAGAGAGAACAATGAAATATATATATCAAATTCTTATTATATTGTTTGTAACGTTTGTGGGTGAAATATTGCATTATTTCATTCCTATGCCTGTGCCGGCGAGTATATACGGACTTATAATTATGCTTATATTGCTTTGTACAGGAATTATAAAGCTGAATAAGGTTGAGAAAACAGCGGATTTTCTTATTGAAATAATGCCGCTGATGTTTATTCCGGGCGGTGTTGGACTGGTTACCGCGTGGACAGATTTAAAGCCAATAATTTTTCCGGTAGCGGTAATAACGGTAGTATCGACTATAATTGTAATGGGTGTGACAGGCAAGACTACAGAACTTATTATGAAAATAGGAAGAAGAGGAGATAAAAAAGATGAACAGCATAATGACTGACAGTATTTTTTTCGGCGCTGTAATAAGTGTATTGGGATATTTAATCGGAATATTCTTTAAAAAGAAACTGTATGTGCTTAATCCTTTGCTTATAGCGATAGTATTTGTAATACTGTTTATTGAAATCTTTAATATAGACTATGAAACGTATAACAGCGGAGCAAAATATGTAAGCTATCTTTTAACTCCCGCGACGGTATGCCTTGCGATACCGCTGTACCGGCAGATTAATATTTTGAAATCTCATGCAAAAGAAGTATTTATAGGAATATTTGCGGGAGTTGTGGCGAGTATGGGGAGCATACTTCTTATGTCGTACTTGTTTGGACTGACGCATGAGCAGTATGTTACGCTTCTGCCAAAGTCAATCACTACGGCTATAGGGATGGGAGTAAGCGAGGAATTAGGCGGTATACAAACTATAACAATCGCGGTTATAATAATAACAGGGGTTATAGGAAATATAATTGCTGAATGGATATTACAGATTTTCAGAATAAAAGAGCCTGTTGCTAAAGGACTTGCTATAGGCACAGCGTCCCATGCAATCGGAACAACCAAGGCTCTTGAAATCGGTGAAATAGAAGGCGCTATGAGCAGCCTCTCGGTTGCGGTTGCCGGACTTATGACTGTTATCACAGCGTCAGTTTTCGCAAATTTAATGTAGATTAAAACGTATGCCGCAATAGAATAACGAGCGTGCTATTCCTCATTGAACGCGTCAAGAATTTTTGCGTAAATTTCGCCGGATTTTTCACGGAACATGCGTGACATTCTTTCCGCTTCCTCGCGCGTACCCGCGTAAATGGAAAGTGAAAGAAGTTCAGTGTTGTCATCGTCATAGAGACGGCACTCGGCGGAATACTCATTTTTGCGCACAGGTGTAATATTGCCGCGCACAGCGTTTTTTCTGCGTGTTTCTTTAAACAATTCTTTAATTGAATTATCAATAGGTTCCCGTATATAAATAGGTATGTTTGAGGTGAAGAAATCGCCTGCATTCATACCTTTTTGCGTTATTTCATATTTTTGGTTATGAGCGCCCTCAATAAAAGCGCGGACATGTTTTGTCTGCACAAGGTTATCAAGAGCCACTTGAAAATCATTATAATTAATGTTACAATTATCTAAGACAAGATTTAAAAGTTCATTGTAGGGAACAGCATTGTCAACCTTGCTGAGGGTGTAAAGAATGATAAACTGTATTAAAACGGAATCGTCAATTTCTTTTTGATATAGCATACAAACACCTCCATACATATAAGTATACCACATATTGTTAAAAAAAGATAGACTAAAATAGGAGAAATTAAAATGCCGAGAAAAAAACTTAGCGAGGAAGAGGAAATTCAGCGCATTGAAGCGATGAAGGAAATTGAAAACGAATACCGCGCAAAGGGCTATCGCCTCATATGCGGAGTTGACGAGGCGGGACGCGGACCGCTTGCGGGACCTGTTTATGCGGCGGCGGTAATACTTGCGCCCGACACGATTG
>CAJUEZ010000094.1 GCA_910585485.1 uncultured Clostridia bacterium | reverse complement strand
GTCACACAGCCGACGGCAATATTCGTGCCGCCCAAATCTATTCCGATATACATGCCTATCTCCTTTTAGCCTACTATTTCACCTGTTGATTTAACTACTATAATACTTTTAACCGGGATTTTTCCCTTGTATATAGTTTTAGCTGTAATATTGCATCTCTTATACATATTGTCATCTTGCTTTAAATCCAAGATACATTTTAACGGTTGATCCGTTTTCAGCAGTGCTTCGCAAAACATCTCGTATTCACGCAGCGAACCCGGATGAACAATATCTTTTTGAGTCATTGTTTCAAGCGCGTTTTCTATAGTCTCGCCGATGTAATAAGAATTGCCTTTCTTTAGTTTCGTCCTTACATACATCTCTTTACTTCTGAAATTATATTCTAAAACAACCGCCTCAATAAGTTCCAATGCTGTTTCAAATGTTATCTTAGCCATATCGAGTTCGTTTGTTATCATCATTTGCTCGGTAGCGTCAGATATAGACGCATAATACATGCCCGTATCTTCTTTATCCGCAAGATAAAAAATTCTAAAACTAAGCCATTTTTGCTCTTCGTCATCAGAATTACGCACCGGCACTATTATATTACGTGACCCCAATTTCCTCGCTTCGCGAAAAGCGTCAAGAATCATTTTTCTGTCCGAGGGATACACGCTGTCCATTACGTTATCTGAACGCGCGAAATAATTCTTGGTTATTTCATGATAAGCGTCATTCGATTTAAGCAGCTTTAAATCATTTTTACCGTCAAAAGAGTAAATTACAACTCCTCCGAGAATATTATTAAGCAGATTCTCAGTCATAAAATCAGAGTTAAATAATTCCTCAATAGCTATAGTTCTGTCATTTTCTCCGTCATTTACGCTCATTCCCACATTATCAGGATGCTTTATAATATCTTCAAACTCCGTAACCGAGATTGGTTTTGAAAAATAAAAGCCCTGCGCGTAATAACAGCCCTGATTCATGAGAAAATGTTTTTGCTCGTCAGTTTCAACGCCTTCGGCAATCGTCTGAAGACCTATCCACTTTGCCATTCTTATGACCGATTCAAGAATCTCCCTGCCTTTATTATTGTTCTTTGTTCCCGATTCAAGGAAACGAGTATCTATTTTCAGAACATCTACATTAATATCCTTAAGGATATTAAGTGATGAATATCCGCTGCCAAAATCGTCCATAAGAACTCTGAATCCGCAATTTCTGAGTGAGTCAACCACTCCTATAATCTGATTTTCATCATTTGTAAATGCGCTTTCTGTTATCTCAAGTTCTATAAGACGTCTGGAAATTTTATATTTATCAGTAAATTCAACAAACTTAGCCGGAACATCGAGAAGAAGAATGTCTATGCGCGACACATTCACCGATATTGGGATTTCACCATAGCCTTTGTCTATCCAATCGCGAATAAGTCGGCAACTCTCCTCCCATATGTACTCGTCCAGTTTTGTTATAATCATATTCTGCTCAAAAAGAGGAATAAAATCCTTCGGATAAATCAAGCCGCGCTTTGGATGACTCCATCTTACAAGACTTTCCGCGCCTATTACCTTATTTGTTCTTATATCAAACTTAGGCTGTAAGAAAACTTTAAATTCACGATTTTTAAACGCTTTCTCAGCATCGTTTAAAAGTTCCTGCTGAGACATCATATAATCTCGCACTGAATTATTATATTCCGCCGCGTTAAGCATGTAGTTACTCTTTACCGTATCCACGGCGAGATTCGCTCTATCGCACATTAACCGTACCGGAATATTTGTGACGTCGATATGGTAAATTCCAACGGCTATTTTAATTTCATAGTCAAGCGGATAATCCTTTACCCAGCTTTGCGCCTCCGCTCCAAACGATTCCGTGTCTATATTTTCCGCCTTGTCCAAAAATGAAAATATATCCGATGAAAGTCTTGCGGATACAACACCAAAGTCCGCAGTCCTTTTCTTTAGCTTCTCAGCGATGTGGACCAACAGCCTGTCGCCTTCGACAAAACCGAATCTGTCATTTATCAATTTAAATTTTTCAATGTCAAGACAGACAATTACATATTTTTCCTCCGGCTCATTGTCCAGCTTATTGCGTACCATATCACAATATGCGCTTTTATTAAACAAACCGGTAAGCTCGTCACAGCACTTAGCTCTTTTCAGCTCATTTTTAAGAACGTTAATTTCCTCTGTTAGCTGCTGCGTTATATCTGACATAAGCACGCCCCCCCACATATAAATATCCAAGCTAATTATACCACATTATTACATTATTGCAAAGACTTTTTTATAATTTTTTCATATATCAGAAATTTTTTAATTGTCATAGCCAAATTTGTATGGTATAATTCCCCTTGGGAGGAATCAGAATGAAATATAAATATATTTTTTTCGACCTTGACGGA
>CAJUEZ010000093.1 GCA_910585485.1 uncultured Clostridia bacterium | reverse complement strand
TCGAAGCTGTACTCAATCATCTTGACGACCCTGTTGAGCGCGCAGTGCTTCGTTCCCGTTACATAGACAATATGCGCTGGGAGGAAATACAAACAGCAATCAATTATGAGAGAGCGCAGACATTTCGTGTACATATCCACGCCATAAAAAATTTTGAAAAAATAAAAGATGATACTAAATGATACTTAATTCTGTGTTATAATGATAGTGTCAAAAAAATGACAAAAGCCATTGTGTGCTTTTACTCCTTTGTTCTATACCTGAGGACGCTGTATATCAGCGTCCTTTTGTGTAGACAAAAATAATTTCGCGGCGGAAAGTTCCACCGCTTTTTTGATACGCGCACGCGCGCGCGAATAAGCATAAGAATTTAAAATTTTAAAAATTACCGATTTTTACCGATATTTGGGAGGTGTTTTGAATGAAAGGAAAGAAAGAACAAGCGCTTATTATGTTGGTTTCCGGTGATTTGAACCTCTCAGAAATTGCAGAAAGGTTGAAAATATCGGAAAAGACACTGTACAATTGGCGCAAAGATGATGAATTTGACAGCGAACTCAGACGGCGGCTGAATATAAAAATGGGAACGATTGCGGCGGCGGCTTTAAGGACGCAAAGCAATCTTTTGAATGCAAAAAGCGATATGGTAAAACATCTTGCGGCAAAAGATTTATTAGACCGTGCGGGATATGTACCAGATAAAAATGTAAATGTCAACGCTGAAGGCGACCTTGATTTAAAAATACAGATTGATTACGGAGATGACGAGAATGAGGCAGATAAAAGTTAAATTCAACCCCGTATTTAAGCCTGTACATCAATGCAAAAAGCGGTATGTTGTTATGAAAGGCAGTGCAGGAAGCGGGAAGAGCGTTGACACTGCACAGATGTATATACTACGGCTTATGCAGGACAGGGGACGTAATCTTGTATGTGTTAGGAAGTCAGATATAACAAACCGCGACAGCACTTTTGCGGAGCTTGAAAGCGCGATAAACCGTATGGGCGTTGGCAGTGTATGGCGCGTTACGCAAAGCCCGCTGTCGTTTACCTGCATAAATGGAAACAAGATTATATTCCGAGGTGTGAATGATAATAAACAGCGAGAAAAATTAAAGTCAATCACCTTTGCGCAGGGTAAGCTGACAGATGTATGGATAGAGGAAGCAACAGAGCTTGTACAGCAGGACTTAGAAATAATAGATGACCGTTTAAGAGGAGAACTCCCCGACGGTCATTTTTATCAAATAAAAATGACTTTTAATCCTGTATCATCAAACCATTGGATAAAGAAAACATTCTTTGATTATCAGGATGAAAATGTGCTTACACATCAAAGCACATATCTTGATAATCGATTTTGTGATGACGCGTATCGTCAGCGAATGCTCCGACGCAAGGAGGTTGACCCTGAAGGCTATCGTATATACGGATTAGGCGAGTGGGGTGAGGTTGGAGGGCTTATTTTCTCAAATTACATTGTGGAGGACTTTAAGACTGCTCCTGAATATTTTGACGCTATGGCGATAGGTCAGGACTTCGGATATAACCACGCAAACGCAATATTAACACTCGGATATAAGGACGGCGAGGTCTATATATGCAATGAGATATATCTTCACGAAATGGACAGTGACGATATTATAAAACGTGCAAACGGAAAGTTGGATAAAAGCCTTATTATGTGGTGTGACTGCGCGGAGCCTGACAGAATTAAGATGTGGAGCAAAGTGGGTTACAGGGCAAGACCTGTTGTGAAAAACCCGCAAAGTGTGCAAGCTCAGATAGATTGGCTCAAAGGCAGGAAAATTCATATACATCCATCTTGTGTCAATACAATCAAAGAAATTCAGCAGTGGAGGTGGAGACTTGATGAAAAGACAGGTGAGTATATGGACGAGCCCGTGAATATATTTGATGACGCAATGGCAGCACTCAGATACGGAGTTGAAAGCTGGCGTAAGGATAAGAAGGCTAAGATTTATAGTAAAAAAGATATAAATCTGTGGTAAAAATTAAAAAACTTCTTGACAAGTTTGTTGCTACATAGTATAATAAGTTTGTAGCAACAAAGCGAGGTGGTTAAATGGTGGCTATGAAGAAAGGTACAAAATTGACCAATAATCCTAAAGACTATATGTTAAGAGTAAGAATGGATAAGCAAACTCTTGTAAAATTAGATAAAGTTTGCGAAAGTAAAAACATTTCTCGCTCAGAAACAGTTAGACAAGGAATTGAGGAAATGTACCAAAAAACAAAAAAATAACGGTACTTGCACCGTAGGAAGTGTAATCAAGTACCGTACCATCAACCCACGCAGGATTGATAAATCTATTATATCATTTCTCTGTGGGAAAAGCAAGTATTAAGGAGGAAAATATAATGGAAAATTTACAAAAAGAATA
>CAJUEZ010000092.1 GCA_910585485.1 uncultured Clostridia bacterium | reverse complement strand
ATATGAATGTAATTGTCAAGAAAATCAAGAGCGCGGTTACGGACAGTGAGGGCGTTATAGAATACCGCGAAGGCGATGAAACAAAGGCAGGAATAAACAATCTGCTCAGTATTATGTCTGCGGCAACAGGACGTACAATTGATGATATTGTAAAGGACTACGAGGGCAAGGGTTACGGTGATTTAAAGTCAGACGTTGCCGAAGCGGTAGTTGAAACAATGCGTCCTATACGTGCTGAGTTTGACCGACTGATAGCTGATAAGGCATACTTAAACGATATATGCAAACAGGGTGCAGACAGAGCAAGACGCATTTCGCAGAGAACACTTGACAAGGTATACAAGAAAGTCGGATTTGTTATATAAACGGAGGATAATATGAATACAGGAAGCTTTGCAATACTTATGATATTCACATTTGTGTCGGCATTTATATTCACATTTGTGGCAACACCGAACGCAAGAAAAATTGCGTTCAAAATAGGCGAGGGAGCTGTTGATAAGCCGAAGGATGCAAGACGTATGCATAAAAAACCGATACCGAGAATCGGCGGATTAGCCATGATATTTGGATTTATTGTTCCGATTGTGACAATACTCGTATTTTCAAAAATCAGCGGTGATTCTCAGTTTTGGTCGCAGTACACATTCGCAAGCCGCCATACAACAGGAATGTTTATGGCTCTTGCTATTATAGTGGTTATGGGATTTATAGATGACTGCAAAGATTTGCCGGCAAAACTGAAATTTGTAGTACAGATTGTGGCGGCGCTGATAGTGATATTTGTAGGCGATATAAAGATTGACGTTTTTACCAATCCCAATTTTTTAAGCGATAATCCTTATTGGGTACTTCCCGAATGGCTGTCGATAGTGCTTACAGTAATTTGGATTGTGTTTATAACCAATGCCGTAAACTTTATTGACGGTCTTGACGGTCTCGCAGCGGGAGTAAGCGCGATAATGTCAGTATCTCTTGTGTTCATATCAATAAGAGTGGGAGAATACCCTATAGCGATACTCGGTATAGCGCTTATGGGTTCTTGCTTCGGTTTTCTGCCGTTTAACTTTAATCCCGCTAAAATATTTATGGGCGATACAGGCTCAACTTTTCTTGGATTTATGCTCGCGACGCTCTCAATACAAGGTGTTTTCAAGAGTTATGCGGTAATATCGTTCGCGGTGCCGCTTCTTATACTCGGTCTGCCGTTGTTTGACGCGTCATTTGCGATGATAAGACGTATTTTGAGAGGAGAAAGTCCTATGAAAGCCGATAGAGGTCATCTTCATCACAGACTGGTCGATATGGGTTTTTCACAGAAACAGACTGTGTTTATTCTCTATGCAATAAGCGGTGTTCTCGGAATAACAGCGGTGCTTCTTGCCGAGAGCGGTGTCCTAAGAGCGCTTTTAGTAGTAATAGCGATGGTTATACTGCTTTTAATCGGCGGACTGTTAAGAAACACATATGCTCATTCGCATGGGAATAAAGAGCAGATGCCGTCTAAAGAAAAGGAGATTGAGGATAAATGAAAAGATTAAAGGTTATGACAGTTTTCGGCACAAGACCGGAGGCTATAAAAATGGCTCCGCTTGCGCTGGAACTTAAGAAGTATGATGAAATAGAATCCATTGTATGTGTTACGGCACAGCACAGACAGATGCTCGACCAGGTTCTTGAGATATTTGGCATAACACCCGAATATGACCTTGATATAATGAAAGAGCGTCAGACGCTCGTCGGAATCACTTCGCGCGTGCTTGAAGGTCTTGACGAGGTGATTAAAAAGGAACAGCCTGATATTGTACTTGTGCATGGTGACACGTCAACAAGTTTTGTGGCGGCGCTTGCGGGATTTTACAATCAGGTGAAAGTAGGTCATGTCGAAGCGGGACTTCGCACATATGATAAATATTCGCCGTTTCCTGAAGAAATGAACAGACAGCTTACCGGAAGAATAGCTGATTTAAATTTCTCTCCGACGGAGCAGAACAGAAAGAACCTGATTAAGGAAAACGTGTCGGAGGATATAATTTATATTACAGGAAATACGGTTATTGACGCTCTGAAGACAACAGTTAGGGATGATTATAAGTTTAAGGACGAATGTCTTGCAAAGCTTGATTTTGAAAACAGAAGAGTTATTATAGTAACCGCGCACAGACGTGAAAATTTAGGTAAGCCTCTTGAAAATATATGTAATGCTTTAAAGCGGTTAGTGACGGAGTATGAGGATTTGGAACTTGTTTATCCGGTTCATCTTAATCCTGCCGTACGTGAAACAGTATTTGGTATTTTAGGTGATCTTGACAGGGTACACCTTATCGACCCGATTGATGTTGAGGAACTGCATAACGCGATGGCGCGCTCGTTTATGGTTATGACGGACAGCGGCGGTATACAGGAAGAGGCTCCGGCGCTTGCAAAAC
>CAJUEZ010000091.1 GCA_910585485.1 uncultured Clostridia bacterium | reverse complement strand
GCTATTTTCACGGCACGGTGAACAGTACGCAAAACCCTGTCAGGTCAGAGAATAAAAAGCTGTTGCTTGACGGTGATTTGCTTGAAATCGAGGATACAAGCCGTATTCGCGTACGCTTAGGAAACTACAAAGGCGAGTTTGTTTTTATTATTTATGATAAAAAGGGCGGTAAGGCGATATTCCTCAACGAAGCGGGCGAAGGTGTATTTGCAGGCAGTATTCAGACTATGAAAGACTGCTTGATACAGGGTGAGCTTCGTGTCGGATTAGCGGGCGACAATACAAAAGGTATCTCGTTTTACGGCGATAGTTATTCACCCGACAAAGACGGTAATTATTCAACGCCTTATGCGAGAATATTGCCGTGGGTGGATGCATACGACGATAAAATTACAGGTATAAATGTCGAGGGGGGTACATTATGTAATTATGGTAAGCCTGTAGCTACTAAAAGAGATATAGATTATTTACAACAACAAATAGATATTTTAAAAAAGTAGGTTGATACAATGTCGTAAAAAAATACGGCTGATACTTCAGCCGTATAAAATTATCTTAAACTATTGATTATAGGTACGATAGTGGAAGTGTAATAATCAAGTGGGATTAAATCTGTATAGTGTGGAATGTTATTTAATAATGGGTTTAATATATCGTCATTATTATAAAAAGCACTTCCTAATACAGAATATTTGCTCAATCCGATATTTTTTAACATATCGTTTATTTCAATGGCACTTACATATTCCTTGCCCTCCCTTTTTTCAATGGGAAGCTCCGGCAATGGTGAAAGGTCAGCCTTTGCGGTTGGTGTCGGAGCAGGTGTTGCTGTCGGCTGTGACGGAGTATTAACGATAATAGCGTTATCCTCGAAGCCGACTTCAAAGCCTCCAACAGCGGCGGAAACGTCACGCAGCTTAAAGTATGTTTCGTCATTGATATTATACCCCTCAATGGCGGTTTCAACGCCGTTGACCTTGACGGGATATGGGTTAGCCGTAACAGCGTATTCAACCGCAAAGCCCGTAACAGCGGCGCAGATGATACCGCCTGTGATAAAGCCTAAAATAAATTTCTTCATGGTAAAAACCTCCTTTTGTTTTTAGTATACAGCAAAAGGGAAAATATTTCAAGTGATAGAATATTGTAATTGAAACGTAATACAAGATATGGTATAATGTCAGCAGGTCATTGACCTCGGATACAAAGGAATGGCGGCGGCTGTTCCGCCCTTATACTGATTTTAGGAGGTGAAAACTGTACTAAAACAGATAAGGGGGTTATAATTATGGAATTTGATATTTTCATTAAAATAATCGAATTGATTATAATTCTTGAAATTATAAAGAACATAAAAAAATAAGCCGCCCCTAATTTCGACCAGAGGGACGGCTTTCGGTTATATAAATAACCAAACTAACCATTTGGGCGGAACGGTCAAAACCATTCCTTACCTTGTATCTGAATTATAACACAAGAAAAATAATATGTCAAGCACTTACCAAAATGCAGTGAGTGCTTTTCTTATGCCCGAAAGTAGGTGAAGCAATGTACAACGGAATACCGCCATAGCACGCAGGGAGCGTGTTTTTTTAATACCAAAATCCCAATCAATTGGAAAAATGGAAGGAGAGAAATAAATGTGAAAATAAATTTAGATTTTTCCCTATACAAGGGAACAACGCGCCTGAAACGGTGGTGGAAAGAAGTTTTAGCACATTTCAAGCAGCTGCAGGAGGCACACAACGCGTTAGAAGATACTGTAGAGGCGGAAAGTGAGAAGCTATCCACCGAGATAACACAGCGTACCAATGCAGATATGGCGCTGTCTGACCGTATCAATACAGAAAAGAACAGCAGAGAAAGCGGATACAGCGAACTGAGAGGTCATATTGCTGCTGAGGCAAGTAATCGCACGGCAGGAGACGACAGGCTTCAAAATCAGATAGATACAATGCGGCAGCAGGACAACGCTCATGACCTGTACGGTGATGATGTAACGAATGAGTTCAAGGTTGTGCTGCCGACTGAAATCCCGGTACCGTTTTTCAGTGGCGGACAAGAGTTTTACGGCGAGAGAATGACAATAGAAATACCTGACAATGTTCAGGTATATGTAAACAATAAGCCGCTGCCTTTTACTTGGGATTGCCGGTCACAATCATTGGATACAGACAAAGAAAATTATGTTGTGTTTGTATATGATACTGAAACAGGTGACGGAAATATATACATCAGAGAAACCCCTGTAGAAACTGAATATAACGGAAAAACTTTTATTTTCAGATTATATCATTATAACAATTTTGACTTTGAGTTCAAGGTGGACCCTAACAGCCCGACAGGCGACCGTTATGAGTTTTCGAGGTGTCGCTCAGAATACATGTCCCCGAATGCCGACACAACAGGCGCTACATATACCGTTTTACAGGAATTTCTTGCGCGCCGTACTCTTGATGATTTGAAAACCGATAATAAAAATTCGTTTTTAGATGCGGTCAATGAAATTGCAGAAAAAGTCAACATCAAAAAGAATCCTGACGCTGAAGACGGGGATATTGTAGACACGCA
>CAJUEZ010000090.1 GCA_910585485.1 uncultured Clostridia bacterium | reverse complement strand
AAAAATTGTCCCTCGGTGATACTGTCAAAGTAATTGACAACGGAAATGAAATATCTGAGAGAGTAATTAAAATGGAATATTATCCGTACCAGAGTGACAGCGCCGTGATTTCAATCGGCAGAATTAAAAAGGATTTGTTTTTCTATCTCGACCAAATGGGAAACATTACAAGACGCTATAATAAAATGCTAACCAATAACGGTAAAATAAGAGCGAGTTCTGTAGTGGGAGTAATGTCAAATTCAAGCATATATGTGCAAACTCTTTACGGAACGCTTTCCATTGCGGCAGATTTGATGAAAGTAACAAATAACGGAAGATTGAAAGCGGAAATAGGAAACAGAAGCGGTCAGTTTATGTTTAATATTGAGGATAACAGCGGGAAAAATGCGATACGTATAGGTGCTGACGGCAAAATGGATTTTACGGGTGATCTGACCGCTCAAAAGATAACTGTCGGTAAAAATGTGATAGAAGTTAATACGGCAGGAGAACTGTGTATTAACGGGAATATAATCGCGACAAAGTAAGCGTGGCGTCTGATTTAAAATTTGGTGTGGACGGCGGCGCGGAAAGGATTAAGAAATGAATATAAATACAAAATATGAAGGAAAAACGCTGCTAAGAGATTGGTGGAAAATTGTGAAGTCAAATTTCGGGGAGTTGGAGGCTTGGTGTAAAAGTCATAGAGATGCCCCGGAACTGAATCATGCAAATAAAAGCGTCAAAAGAAAACATATAGAGGACAGCGCGGTGGGAAGTGATCAAATAGAGGATTTTTCAATATCCGCGGACAAGCTGGCGCAGTATTCGGTATCAGCCGCTAAAATATATCCGTCGGCGGTTATGACGGCGCATATAAGAGACGCGAATGTGACAACGAATAAAATAGCGGACGCAAATATTACGGAAAAAAAGATAGCTAACGGCGCTGTTACAGATTCTAAAATAGCTTATGACACAAAAATAAAAATGATAAATGCCATGAGCGCCGAAGATACATACAGCGATACTGACAACGATATGTCTGCTGCCTCAACAGGACCGCTATTTCGGATATACAGCTCAAAATATGCTGATATAACAGGCGCTCCGCCGGATAACAGTGCCGGTGAAAACGGGTATATAGAATATCTTACGCTCCAAATTCAGATGGACAAAAATGAGAGGGTTCAGATAGCCCTTAATCTTAACTCGCACAGGAAATTCATAAGGCGCATTGTTTCGGGAACCTCCGGCGAATGGACAGAAATATAGGAGGAATAAGTCTATGGAAAAAATATTTAACACGATAAGCTTATTTTTCGCTGTTGCAGGCGGGGTTTTAGCGTCAGTTTTCGGGACGTGGGACACGGTGATGAGCGCCCTTGTAATACTTATTGCGCTCGACTATGTGACTGGTGTTATAAAGGCTGTTTATACTCGCACAGTTTCGAGTGAAATCGGATTTAAGGGGATTTTAAAAAAGATAACTGTATTTGTTGTAGTCGCGCTTGCCAATGTGGTGCAAAAGCTGACAGGAACGGAAGCTGTAAGAGAAATGGTGATAATGTTTTACATATCCAATGAAGGAATATCAATTCTTGAAAACATAGCGCTTGTATCAGAAAAAATGCCTTCGGCTTTAAAAAATATTCTTCTTCAATTACGCGACAAAAATGACATGTAAAAAGTTACGGAGCAAAAGCGATGTTTGGGACGAACTATCTTTTAAAATTTATTTGGCACTTTCGTAATAAAAAAACAAAGCGGAACATATATTTTGTTACAGGAAACTCAAGCTTAGAGAAAGGAGTTAATTATGATAGTAGGAATAAATTGCGGACACACTGTCAGCGGGACTATCGGAAGCGGAGCGGTCGGATATATCAACGAGAGCAATGAAACCCGTATGATAGGCTACCGTGTGATTGAGGAACTGAGACGCAGAGGAGTCACTGTGATTGACTGCACAGATAATTATTCTTCAAGCGTAAGTGAGAACTTAAGAAAAATAGTCGCTATGGCGAATGCCCAGCCGCTTGATTTGTTTGTGTCTATACATTTTAACAGCGGTGGAGGAAGAGGAACCGAGGTATACACTTACAACGGAGAAAAATTTCCGCAGGCGGAGCTTGTATGCTCTAATATGGCAGAACTCGGCTTCGTAAACCGAGGAATTAAAAACGGTTCAAGTCTGTATGTAATACGGAACAGTAACGCGCGCGCAATGCTTGCGGAGATTTGTTTTGTGGACACACAGTCTGATGTTAATTTGTATAATCAAGTGGGAGCTGACGCTATAGCGAGAGCTGTGAGTGACGCGATAATGGGGAATCGAATGGAGGAGGAACTTACAATGTCACAGTATGAAGAATTAAAGCGAATGTATTCGGAGCAGAATGCGAGGATTGACGTCTTACAAAACGAGGTTTATAAGATAAACAATCCTATGATATATAATTACATTGATGAAAATATGCCGGAATGGGCAAGAGAAGCGGTTGAATGGTGTGTTGAAAACGGTATTATTGTGGGAACGGGAGAAGGTCTTGGACTTGACGATACTAAGCTATGGACCTGTGTTGTCATATACCGTCTGGCTCAGCAGCTTGTATAAATTAAG
>CAJUEZ010000089.1 GCA_910585485.1 uncultured Clostridia bacterium | reverse complement strand
TTTGTCGGTGATGCAAAGGAGGAAGCGGAGCTTGCGAAAAAAGAGCAGGCGGAAAAGCACAGAGCGCAGACGCAGGCGGTGGAGGATATGGCGTCAGGCGGTGGATACTAAATGAAGATACAGATTGAAGGCTTGGACAGTGTAAACGATATAATTAACAGATATGCGGACGGTATAACGGAAAAGCTGTCGCGCGGTATAGCTGTAGGGTGCAAGGTGGTTGAAGCTGAAGCAAAGTCATTGTGCCCCGTATCAACAGAAGAAACGCGTCCGGGAGGTCCGCATGGTGAACTTAGGCAGTCCATCACTTCCCGGACCGAGGGACTGACGGGGCTCGTGGGAACAAATAAGGAATATGCCGGATATGTGGAGTTCGGGACTTACAAAATGGCTGCACAGCCCTATCTTGTTCCCGCGCTGAAGAGTAAACAGTCTGACGTTATATCAGCTATTGCTTCAGAGTTTAAGAGGTGATTTTGTGAAAAGCAGTGAATATTGGGAGAATACAGCGTTGCTTCGTGAAATCGCTGTACAGGAGGGCGCGACGCTTACGGCGGAGGACATTCTGAAATTATACGACGAAGCATTAGACGATATAAATACCGAGATACAGAAAATCAAGGTAAATTTTCAAAGATGCTACGGTCTTGATAATGAAACAGCCTCGTACTTCCTTACACAGGCACAGCAGGAGGAAAATCTAAACTCGCTTATATACGCGCTCGAAAATGCTCCGAACGAGAAACAGCGGAAGAATATCCTTGAATACATACACCGTGACGGTCTGTCTGTAAGAGCATACGCGTCCAGAATAGAGCGATATAAAGCGGTAAAGCAAAGTATATATGCAAGGCTTAAAAAGCTCGCGGCGGAGGAAACAGGGCTTGTCAGCGCTATGCTGAAAAAGGCATACAGTGAAAGCTATTATGGAAATATAGATGATACCGCAAAGGGGCTTGATGTCGGTATTAATTTCGGCATACTTAATGACAGAGCTATCGCCGAGGCGGTAAATGCAAAATGGCACGGCAAGCGGTTTTCTGATAGAATATGGGATAATACCGATAAGCTGGCGCAGGAAGCGCAGGAGCTTGTTACCCGCTCGCTTATGTCAGGTGAAAGCCTTTCAAAGACGGCGCAGAAGCTGTCAGCGCGGTTTCAGGCTGAAAAATACCACGCGACAACTCTTGTACATACAGAAACGGCGCATATACATGCTATGGCGGATATGCAGGCGTATAAGGACTTAGGCATTGAGGAATACAGATACCTTGCGACGCTTGATTATCTCACCTGTGAAACGTGTCAGCCGTTAGACGGAAAAGTGTTTAAGCTGTCTGAAGCAAGAGAGGGTATTAATTACCCGACAATGCACCCGCGGTGCAGGTGTACAACAACAATGAATATTGATATTTCTTCCCGCCGTGCGAGAAACCCCGCGACGGGCAGAAATGAAATTATTGACGGAAGCACAACGTACAGTGAATGGATAGAAAGCCTTACACTCGAGCAGAAAACAGCGCTGGAGCTGTCGCGGAAAAAGAACAGCAACCGTACCGCTGACAAACTGCAATTTGCGGAATATAAAAATAGATTAGGACGTGAGAATGTACCCAAAACGCTTGATTTATTTTTGGAAACAAAGTATAATAAGTTTGATGAATATAATAGATTAAAAAAATCATATGCAACAATTGGTGAGATTGACAGGAAACCGTGGACTGATAGTTTTAAGGACAAAGCGAAACAATCGTATTATGGTTTCAAGAATGAAAACATAGAAATGAGTTCTCACGCAATTTCGCGGTTTTTATCAAGAAAAGACGGAACAAACGGAATATCATATACTTTTGATGATATGGTAAAGCAATGTAATATGTCTGCTAATTATGCACAGGCGGACGGACGTTTGGTAAAATATTATAATCAAGTTGCTATTGTTTATAACGAAAAGAATGACACGGTTGTGAGCATTGTAAATAGAAAAAATCCAAAAAAGGATTGGAGGAAAATTTAATGATAGAGCAAGCATTTCAAATGATAAGTGATTTTTTAAATAATAAATATGACCCTTTGGAATTTTCATACGATTTTCCTGATTTTTTGATTGATAAATATGAGATTATGGAAAAAGAAAATAAGGAGGTAAACGATATATTTAATGACAATATGCCTGAGATATGCGCCGAATATGAAATGGGCGCAAATGCGGGTGAGTTTAAACAGAAAGTAAAATCAGAATATGAACGTGCATTAAAAGCCGCCTAATAAGGCGGTTTTGAGATTTATAAAAAATTTTATAAAAACCACTTGACTTTTTGTGTTCCATAATGTATAATAAATTTACGGAACACGAAAAGAGGTGGGTAAATGTCTCCGAGAACAGGAAGACCAAAAGCGGAAAATCCAAAAGACATTGATGTTAAGGTGCGATTTGATAAAGAATTGCATACAAAACTTTTAGCTTACTGTGAAGAACACGGCATCACAAGGACAGAAGCTATTCGTCAAGGAGTACATCTGCTTTTGAAAGAAAAAAAATAAACAGGTTGCGACCGTAGGAAGTTACAAACCTGTTTATACTACCAACCCACAAAGGATTGATAAATCTATTATGGGAAAAGCAAGTATTAAGGAGGAAAATATAATGGAAAATTTACAAAAAGAATA
>CAJUEZ010000088.1 GCA_910585485.1 uncultured Clostridia bacterium | reverse complement strand
ACAGTGTAAGACAACTGCCGATATATCAATACTATTACGAATTATTATCCTTTGGCAGTTATGAAGAACAAAAACAATTCGTAAAGCAAGAAAGGAGGTTTTTCAATGAATTACAAACAAAATTCAGACAGTCCAGAATGGCTGTCTGATAAAGGCGTTATAAATGAAGTGATGTTTTGCAAGGAGTTTACGGAATTTTATCCGATGAAGTACATAGACAACAAATTCATTACCGTAGACGGTGAAATTACGCTCGATAAAGTATCGGCACAGGTCGGTAATATGCTGATACCTTATGTAAGCACAAGCCTTGCGCGAAAGGTTAAATCTCTTACTGACGCGCTGAAGCTGTATTGCCACACCGACAAGCTGATTACCTGCTCCGATGAGATACATCTGATTAACGGAATACTAAAAACAAGCGGACGGTTTATTCCCGAAAGGCGGTTTTGTGTAAACCGTCTGAATGTTCATTACAAACAAAATCAGACCGAGCCGACAGTTTTTCTAAACTTTCTGAGCGATATGCTGGAGGACGAGGATATTATAACCTTACAGGAATATCTCGGTTATTGTCTGATACCCTCGACAAGAGGACAGTCTATGCTGTTCATAATCGGCAACGGCGGAGAGGGCAAGTCAAGAATAGGCATTGTGATGAAACACATCTTTGGCGACAGTATGATTGAAAGCAAGCTGCACCGCCTTGAAGCCGATAGATTTGCAAGAGCAAATTTGCAGAATAAGCTGTTGATGATTGATGATGATATGCAGCTTGAAGCGTTGACTTCAACAGGATATATCAAAAATCTTATCACTGCGGAAACGCCTGTTGACATTGAGATTAAAGGACAGCAATCATTTCAAGCTGAATTATATGCGCGGTTTCTATGCTTCGGCAACGGCTCACCGAAAGCCCTGTATGACAGAACGGACGGTTTCAGCCGCAGATTGATTATTCTAACCACCAAGCCGATACCAAAGGACAGAATGGTTGACCGTTTTATAGCTGATAAAATGATAGCCGAAAAGGACAAGATTTTCAGTTGGATGTTCGCCGGACTTCAACGGTTAATCAGTAATAACTACTGTTTTTCAATATCCGAACAGTCAAAACGGAATGTAGCCGATATGATGTCGGATAATTGTAATGTGATTGAATTTCTGCAAGATGATTATGCGGTTTCATTCGGAGCAAAATACAAAACAAGCTGTACAGATTTATATAATGCTTACAGTAGTTGGTGCGAACAAAACGCACTTACACCGTTAAAGCGCGAAACCGTCATTTGTTGGCTGAAAGCTAATCAGAATAAATATTGTATCAAATATGATTACAATATTTTAAATCGCGATAACAAACGTGTTCGCGGTTTCAGCGGAATATATGTAAAAGATATTCCGCGTCCTATATATGGCGTGTAAAACACGCCATACACACGCCGAAACCGTAGGTTTTATCATGACTTACACGCCTACACGCCATTGTTATAAATGGCGTGTAATAGCGTGTAACGGCGTGTAGGTAATGTGCGCCGGCACATTACGGTACTGCAAGGCAGTACCTCGATAATACAGTGGTATTATCGAAAAGCCCTCTGCAAGAGCGCAAGGTTTTGTTGTAAGTCCGCAGGAATTATGACAAAAGCGTCTTTGCGTTACTTTCGGCAAAGTAACAAAGGCTTTGATTTTATGCACCTGCGGGTGCAAGAATAAGGAAGCTATGTTGCTATTATGAAAATCTTTCAGATTTCCATAATAGATAACAAAGGCTAATGCACCTGTCGGTGCAAAAAATACATCATAGGAGGTGACACAATGAGCACACAAAAGAGCATAAGCGGAATTATCGGCAAGGGCAGCATAAGGCATAACAACCGCGAATTTTACGCCGCCAATGTAAACCAAGACCGCACAAAAGATAACATCATTCTATGTAAACAGTATATTCACGAAGCATATCACGAATTATTTGACAAACCTTTATCTGAATACAACGCCAAACAAAAACGTAAAGACCGATGTATTTCTGACTATTACGAACATATACGGCTATCCAAACAGGAAAAGCTGTTTTATGAAGTTATCTTTCAAATAGGCGATATGAAAGACACGGCAGTAGGTACGAAGGACGGAGAACAAGCCTCTAAAATTCTGCAAGAGTTTTATGAGAAACTGCAAGCGAATAATCCTCATATACACATTTTCAACGCTGTTATTCATATAGACGAAGCCACGCCGCATTTACATATTGATTTTATCCCTATTGCAACGGAAAGCAAAAGGGGGCTATCAACAAGAAATTCCTTGTCAAAGGCATTGGAACAGCAGGGATTTAAGAGTGAGGGCAAGCTCAACACCTGCGCTAAGCTGTGGATTGACAGTGAAAAGGAACGGCTTGCGGAGTGTATGGTGCTTCACGGTCTTGAACACGAAAACAAAGGCATAAAACGCAGTAATTTATCTGTGGAGGAGTTTAAGCTCCAAAAACGAATGGAGGAAGTTGCAGAGATTGAGGAACAATTAAGCGAAAAGACAAAACAGCTATCCAACCTTGATGATAAAATAACCGATAAGCAATCAGAGCTTGAAAAGCTATCGAATAAGGAAGTCAAAATTAAGGATATTGATAAAATTCCTGTTGAAAAAGTAATGTTTTCCGATAAAGTGAAAATCAAGAGTGAAGATTTTGAAACACTTCAAAATACGTCTAAAAAATATTATTCAAACAGACAAAATAACAGCTTCTTAAAAGCAAAGGTGAAGCTTTTGGAAAGCGAAAACGAGGATTTGAAAGAAACCATATCAGAACAAAACAGCGAATTGTCTGAATTAAAAA
>CAJUEZ010000087.1 GCA_910585485.1 uncultured Clostridia bacterium | reverse complement strand
TCGAAGCTGTACTCAATCATCTTGACGACCCTGTTGAGCGCGCAGTGCTTCGTTCTCGTTACATAGACAATATGTCGTGGAGTCGTGTATCAGATGAAATCAGATATTCAATGTCCAGAATGTTTGATATACATAAATCGGCTTTAAAAAATTTTGAAAAAATAAAAAGTTCGGAGTAAATCGGAGTTAGTTCTGTGTTATAATGATATTGTCAAATAGTGACAAGCCATTATGAGGCTTTACTCCTTTTTAAGTTTTTCTATACGTGGGGCGCTGAACATCGGCACCTTTTGCGTAGGAAAAATAAAATATCAGCGGCGGAAAGTTCCACCGCTTTTTTGATGAAATTGTTTAGAAAAGTTAAGTCGAACGCGTACGCGCGCGGGCGCGATAATTGAAAGATTTTTTCAGTGCTGAAAAAAGTATTAACATTTTGTGGACAGGAGGTGGGAATTTTATGAGTGAATTAAAGGGGCGCAAATTGGCATTTATTGAAGCGTATATTAACGACCCGAAACGCAATCAGACACAGGCGGCGGTAACAGCGGGCTACAGCAAAAAAACGTCCGCGCAGATAGCAAGCAGATTGATGAAGGACGATAATATTATTACGGCAATCAAGGAACGTGAAAAAGAACTGCACGAACAGAACACCGCCCGCGCGGATGAAGTCATAGAGTTCCTGACATCTGTAATGCGGGGAGAGGAAGTCGACAATATCCCGTTATTCATAGGCGATGGTGAGCAGGAACTTACCGAGGGTACACCGTCCGCAAAGGACCGTCTGCGGGCGGCGGAAATGCTGGGTAAGTATTACGCACTGTTCACCGACAAGACGCACATTGAGGGTGACGGAGTGGTGCAGATTATAGATAATATTCCAAGGAGTGATAACAATGCAGATAATACAGACCCCGCTTGATGGTGTAATCGCACCGTCATTTTATAATTTACACAGAGATGTCACTGACAATAAATATACGCATTATTGGCTTAAAGGCGGGCGAGGCTCAACGAAATCATCATTTGTAAGTACAGAAATAATACTCGGAATGATGAAAGACCCGAACGCAAACGCTGTTGTAATACGCAAGGTCGGTCAATACCTAAAGGACAGTGTGCACGGACAACTTATATGGGCGATTAATAAACTCGGAGTAACACATTTATGGAAAGTAAAGCTAAGCCCGCTTGAAATTATATACGAGCGCACAGGACAGCGTATATTGTTCCGCGGGGCTGACAAGCCCGCAAAGCTGAAATCCACAAAGGTCAGCAAGGGATATATCCGCTACATTTGGTACGAGGAAGTGGACGAGTTTGCAGGGATTGAGGAAATACGCACAATCAATCAGTCGCTTATGCGAGGCGGTAACAGCTTCAGCGTGTTCTATTCCTACAATCCGCCCAAATCACAGCGTAATTGGGTTAATTCCGAAACAGTTAAAATACAGACTGACAGAGAAAATAACGCGTCTGCAACGGTACATCACAGCACATATTTAACCGTGCCGCGTGAATGGCTGGGCGGTGATTTTTTTCTGGAGGCGGAGCATCTTAAAAAGACAAAACCCGAAGCATATGCGCATGAGTATATGGGAGAAGTGACGGGCACGGGCGGAGAAGTATTTACGAATATTAAGCTGGAGCGTATACCTGATGAGCAGATAAGAAGTTTTGATAAAATCAGGCGGGGTATTGACTTCGGTTACGCGGATGACCCGTTTGTATACATTACAGCGCATTATGACAGTAAGTACAAGAGGCTGTATATTTTCGATGAAATATATATAAAAGGATTGTCAAATGCAAAGGCGGCGGAACTTATAAAAGAGCGCCCGAAGTATAATCAATGTATTATATGCGACAGCGCTGAGCCTAAGAGCATTGCGGAACTGCGGAGCTTAGGTTTACGTGTCAAAGGAGCGAGGAAGGGTCCCGACAGCGTGGAATACGGTATTAAATTTCTTCAGTCTTTGGAGGAAATTATAATTGACAATATCCGTTGTCCGAATACGGCAAATGAATTTTACAATTACGAACTTATTCCTGACGGAAGTGACGGCTTCAAAGACGGTTATCCCGATAAAGATAATCATACTATTGACGCTGTGCGTTATGCGCTGGAGGATGATACAAGTAATAAAAAGGTTAAGGTTTACAACAGAAGGGAGATAGGACTATGATAATTAACGAAGAATTAATCGCGGACGGAATAACGCCGCGGATACTTGCGAAGCTGATTGAAAAGCACCAGACGGCGCACGACAGGTATAACCGTCTGCACGATTACTATATCGGCGAACATGCCGTAAAAAATCGTCAGAAGGTGTCCAAGGACACGGCGAACAACAAGATTATATGCAACCACGCGAAGTACATAACGGATATGATACAGAGCTATCTCACGGGCAACGCAGTAACATATTCTGCCTCGGAGGACTACGACATCGAAGCGCTTAAAAATGCGTACCTCGAACAGGATATCGCTTCTATTGACAGTACTCTCGTTAAGTCTATGTCCATATACGGCAGAGCTTACGAACTTATATACTCGGACGAGCAGTCGAAGCCCCGAAGCCTGAAGCTAAGCCCGCAGAATGCTTTTGTGTGCTATTCGCAGTCGGCGGCGGAAAGACCGGTGTTCGGCGTGTATTATTATAAGCGTTACGACCTTGACGGATACTGTAAGGGTGTAGTATGTCAGGTGTATACCGACACACAGATATTCACATACAAGAGCAATACCGACAGCTGGGCGGGTATGAGCTTAGAAGGGATAGTACGTCACTATTTCGGCGCAGTCCCGCTTATAGAGTACCGCAACAACGAGGAACGGCAGGGCGATTTTGAACAGCTTATTTCGCTTATAGACGCGTATAACATACTGCAATCCGACCGTGTAAATGATAAGGAGCAGTTTGTTGACGCGTTTTTGTTTCTGGTTAACTGCGATATTGATGATGAGCAGGCGCGCAAGCTCCGCAGGGAACGCATTTTAATGGGTTATGAGGGTGCAAGCGCGGAATATCTTTCAAAGGTGCTCAATGAAGCGGACATAAAGGTCTTGCGTGATGATATTAAAGATGATATACACCGTCTTTCTCACGTGCCTGATTTGTCTGATGAAAGCTTTGGAAATAATCTTTCGGGTGTGGCGATTAAGTATAAACTTCTCGGTTTTGAACAGCACGTCAAAAACAAGGAGCGTAATTTTGCGCGCGCGCTCCGCCAGCGTTTTGAATTATATAACACCTTCCTTGCGCTGAAGAGTTGTATGCAGACCGT
>CAJUEZ010000086.1 GCA_910585485.1 uncultured Clostridia bacterium | reverse complement strand
ATCGGAGCATATTTTAAGACCCTCGACCGCCTTATCACCCTTCATCAGCGTAAGTTGGAAACACTTAAAAAACTCAAAAAATCCATGCTTCAAAAAATGTTTATATGAGAAAAAAGAAAATTTATTTTTACAGGAGGTTGTTATAATGGCTGAACTTGAACAAACCATTGAAGAAAAGTTAATAAATCAGCTTACCAAGGATAAAAGTCAGTGGACATACCGTCCCGATCTCAATGATGAAAACAAACTTTGGGAAAACATCAGGCTTATTCTTGAACGAGGAAACAAAGAACAGCTTGACGGAATGCCATTGACAGACCGTGAATTTGAGCAGGTAAAAAACCAACTGTCATTTGCATCATTTTATGACGCAGCAAAATGGATCGCGGGAGAAAACGGGATTGCACACGTTTTTGTTCAGAGAGATACCAAAACAGTACAGCTTACTGTTTTAAAGCGAGACGATGTAGCGGGCGGTTCAAGCGTTTACGAGGTTATTAACCAATACAGAGCTTTAAAGGACGATGAGTGCGATATTCACGATCAAAACCGCCGCTTTGATGTGTCTTTGCTGATAAACGGTATTCCCCTTATACATATTGAACTGAAAAACCGTCAGCACACATATTTGGACGGATTTAGACAAATAAAGAAGTATATTCGTGAGGGCAAGTTTACCGGCGTATTTTCGGCTGTACAGATGTTCATTGTATCAAACGCGGTCGATACCAGGTATTTTGCGGCAGCAAGCGAAGAACAACTGAATGAAAAATTCCTTTCAGGCTGGGAAGATAACACAAATGCTCCGGTTACCGATTATCTGAAATTTGCCGATGAAGTTTTGAAAATACCCGCAGCACACCAAATGGTAATGAAGTATGTGGTTTTAGACCAAGAGGATAAAAAGCTACTATTGCTCCGTCCCTATCAGATACACGCTATTGAAGCTGTGAGAGCGGCTTCACGTCAGGGGAAATCGGGATATATATGGCATACAACAGGCTCCGGCAAAACTATGACAAGCTATAAAACGGCGAGAAATCTGCTGATTGATATTCCGAGTATTGAAAAAACAATATTCCTTATTGACCGAAAAGACCTTGATATGCAAACAACACAGGCGTTTAAATCCTATGCAAACAATGATGTTGTTGATGTTGACGAAACAGATAATGTAAGCGATCTTATAAATAAGCTGAAAAATAAAAATCAACAGGTTATTGTAACAACAATTCAAAAGCTTTCTATTGCTGTCAAAAAGCGGCTTCAGGAAGGTACGACTGCTTATGAACGTATTAAAAATCTTCGTGTTGCCTTTATTGTTGATGAATGTCACAGAGCTGTTACCCCCAAAACACAAAGACTTCTTTCTCAGTTTTTCCGATATTCTCTTTGGTATGGTTTTACGGGTACTCCTCGCTTCAAAGAAAATCCATATCCAGAAGAAGGCGATTTGCCGAGAACAACAGAACAGCTTTACGGTTCATGCCTGCATAAATATACTGTCAAGGAGGCAATTCGAGACAACGCTGTCTTAGGATTTTTGACCGAGCATCTCGGTCAAATGAACTTAAAAAATGACGATGAAAATGAAGATTTATCCATTTATGAAACCGAAACTCATATGCTTGAGGTTCTGAACACCATAATAAACAGGTCAAGGGAAAAGCTCGGCTTTAAGAACGGCAGGGGTCAAACTTACGAAGCGCTTCTGACTGTTAATTCTATTCAAAGAGCGCAGGCGTATTACGATTTGCTCAAACGTGTAAAAAATGGTGACACAAATGTAGTTATAAGTGAAGAAACAAAACGTGTTTTACCTGATTTCCCGAAATTCGCAATTACATATTCCGTTTCAAGCGATGATGATACGGAAAGCGCAGATTTGAATGTTCCAAAAATGCAGGAGTCGCTTGATGATTATAACACTATGTTTAACACTTCTTACGGCATAGGTGAAATAAAAGGATACAACGCTAATCTAAATGACAGACTTTCAAGAAAAAAAACAAAATTTAAGAGCCGTGACGAACAGCTTGACCTTGTTATTGTTGTAAACAGGCTGCTCACAGGATTTGACGCTCCGTGCCTATCAACTGTATTTATAGATAGACAGCCTATGCACCCGCACGATATTATTCAAGCCTTTTCACGAACTAACCGCCTATTTGACCAAAATAAACAAGAAGGTCAAATAGTGACTTTCCAGTCACCTCACAAGTTCAAAAAAGCTGTCGATGATGCCTTGATATTATATTCGGCAGGAGGACAAGCTTCTGTGCTTGCTCCCGATTGGGAAACAGTTTACGATGAGTTCAAAAAGGCGCTTGCATATTTACGTGTTACAGCCCAAACACCCGATATAATACCTACACTTTCTAATGAAGGAAAGCGCAGATTTGCAAAGGCTTTTCAGGAGTTCGACAAGATATATTCCAGTCTGAAAGCATTTACGAAATATGCAGAAAATCCGCCGGATTCATATGGTATAACGCAGGAAGAGTATGACGATTATGCGGCTCATTACAAGAATATCCGTGGAAATATAAATCGCGGTCAAGGTGATAATATACCTCCAGATGAAATAATTGACATTGAATATGAACTCAGGGCATACAGCAGGGAAAAAATTGATTACGATTATATTGTCAGCCTCATTCAGACTGTTGTTTCCGCAAGCGATGAAGAACGCAGTGAACAGCATTATCAGAACTTGCTTAAGGAAATAAATGAGTACATAGAAGAACTGCTTTCATCAAATCCGAAGTTGGGTACTCTAATACAGAAGCTTTGGGAGAATATAAGTGAAAATCCCGATGCGTTCACAGATAAGAAAGTATCTTATGTTCTTGCCGCTATGCGTAAGGAAGCGATTGACAGCGTACTTATTGCTTTTGCGGAAGAATGGTGTGTTACACTTGAAGCGGTTTCTTATGCTGCTGATCGTTACGAATATGGTGACACGGAAATTCCCGGGCTAAACAATTTGAAAAAAACAGCCAATTTTGAATGTTATTCCGCGACTCATAATGAAATATCTAAATTCAAGTATCATCAAGCAATGAAGAAAGCGTTATCCGATATGCTTATTGATGAAATAATACCGCTTCGTGATGATAATTTCAGAATTGATAATGATAAAGTCTAATTACATCAAACAACAGAATAAATGTACAGATACGCATGATTTAAATGGAGCTAAGTTTTTCTTGGCTCCATTTTTATTGAAAAAACTACAACTTGGGAACAGCGGGAGTTCAATTTAGCATTTGGAATTCTACAAAATAACACTCT
>CAJUEZ010000085.1:1242-3375 GCA_910585485.1 uncultured Clostridia bacterium | reverse complement strand
GCGGTTGTCATCGGTAAAAAAGCATATGAGGCTTGGTACGATTCACAGTACCGCTGGTCTAAGGGGCTATCTGAGGGCAACGCGAAAGTTAAGGAAAGTCTTGATAAATATAAAAATTTATCGGATATACAGGGACAAATCAAATCTCTGAAACTTATTATTGAAAATCCCGAATCCAGTAAAGCGCAGGTTGACGAAGCAAAAGCTAAACTGGAAGAAATTAAAGCTTTACTTGAAAAGGACTATAACCTTGTTATAAAATCGGATAATTCCAATTTGGAAGACGTGGTAGAGGCAGTTCGTCAAACAAGTAAAAATGATTTACAGACTAAAATCAATGAGCAAAGAGCAAAGTTAGCTACTTTGATGAATAGTGATGCCGAATATGAACAGAAAAGAAATGAGGCTCAAAAAAAATATGATGACGAACTTGCAAAACAAACTAAATATTCTGAAGCTAAAGAAAAAATAAGCGCTATTACTACTCAAATTACCGATAATGAGATTACCGCGGCAGAAGGATATAAAAAGGCACAAGAAATATATAAAAATGTTACCGGTTTCACATATGAAAATACTGTTACAGATCCTGCGCTAAGAAACGCGGATGGCGTTCTGTCAGGCATTGCATCGAACTATGCGGTAGCAACTAAATATATGGAGGACTATAAATATCAGATTAATGATTTAGATGGCTCTCGTGCAGAATTACACGCCGTATCTGAAGAACTTGCAAACTGGGAAACGGAAATTATGAGAATGGCTGCGCTTGACCAAGACGGTGAAAGGATTACCCAGTCTTTACAAGACATGAAGTTTTTTATAAAAAGCGGTGAACTTGACCTCGAAGGTTACGCGCAGGCTGCGGCTCTTGCCATGAACGGAGTAGACAGCCTTGAAACGGCATGGTCACAAGCGGCAAACGGTGACGGAACGGCACTTAACGGCATTGTTACGGATTATATCCGAGCCATGAATGAATTTGGTGCTACAACACAGGAAGCAGCTACAGGAGCTGCGCTTATACAGAATGGTTTCCGAACTATTGAAGAGGCAGCTAATGCGGGCGCTATTGACAGTGTTGTGAATAATTTTATTGCCAAAGGTCAAGAATTGGGATTATCTGCTGAGGATATTGTTAAACAAGCTGCCGCGCTGAAAAACGGATTTACAGATATAAAAAGCGCGGTTATTTCAGGTAATACAGATTCGATTGCAAATGATATTGCAAGACTCGGCGACAACATGGGAATGACTATTGAGGATATAAATAAACTTGCTCACAGCATTGGACTGATTCCTGAAAGCAAAAAAATTGAACTTAATGCCGAGGGTAATTATGATGTTGTAAATGACATTTCAGCAAAACTCTCCTTCTTTGATAATTCCAACGTGTCCATTAGAGTAAACGCGGAAGGAGGTGTGGATATACTTGACAAGGCAACGCTTGACGCGACAACATTGAAGGATATGGGTATTGTGTCAGTCAGGGTTAATGCCGAGGGTAATATTGAACTTCTTGACGAGGCGGAGAAAAAAGTAGGTATTGTAGATAGCAAGACGGCAGAAATAACATTTACTGCCGATGCGTCAGAAGCGGAAAAGACTGTAGATGAACTTCAGCCGGATCCTGTAAAAGTTGATGCGGACACAAATCCTGCGAAAGAAGATATAGCGGCTCTGAATCAAGAACAGGTGGAAGTGCCTGTTGACGCAAATGTTGATTTGGCAAGACAAAAAATACAGAATTTAAAACAAACTGTTGACGTAACAGTAAATTACCTTGCAACAGGCGCTGTTCCTCAAGCCAAAGGTACACAGAATTTCCCCGGCGGTCTTGCGATGGTAAACGACCAAAATGGAATTTATGACAACCGCGAACTTATAGTTGACCGTGGCAGAGCGTTTATTCCCGAAGGCAGAAATGTTGTGCTTCCTCTGTCGAAGGGCGCTAAAGTATACACGGCGGCGCAGACTAAGGCTATAATGCGAGGTATGGGTATCCCGCATTATGCAAGCGGTAAAAACAATTCCGACGCGTTTACATCGGCGAAGGACGACTGGACACATTATACAAAAACACACTCGGTCACTACTTCGCAGGAACTACAAAAATGGCTTGAATTTCAGGAG
>CAJUEZ010000085.1:0-1142 GCA_910585485.1 uncultured Clostridia bacterium | reverse complement strand
CCATAGAGAGTTTAGAAGCCGATTATAAAACGCTGGAGGAAAACAAAAAGAATATCCTTAATGACCTGCGCGCGGCGGATATTGATATATCGGGCTATGTGGACGAGTTGAGCCGTAACATATCACAGTCAAGCAGTAATATTGAAAGTCTGCTCGGTGACCTGCTTTCGGCATTCAGGGGCTTTAAGGTGGAAAGCACCTCAATGACAGACAATCGCAAGTTTTCGTACAATATACATCAAATGACACCTGAGCAGGCGCAAGACCTTGTCAACAAATTAGTAGGGTTTTAGGAGGTAAATAATGCGAAACGGTTTTAAATTTAATGATAAGCATACAAATGAATTTAAGGGGGTCACGGTCAAAACCCGTGACCGTCCCGTATTTCCTGCCGTAAAGGAGCAGGTACACAGTGCGGACGAAATGAACGGCGAATATGATTTTACAGATGTGTCCGGACACGAGTATTTTAATGCGCGTACATTTCAGATTGAATTTGGTATTTCAGCCGATAATCTTTTCGCGCTTCAAAAAAAGCTGGCACAGTTAAGCCGTTGGTTTAAGGGGCGCGGGACGCTAATATTTGACGATTTACCGCTTGTCAAGTGGAATGTAAGGGTAGTGGACAGCGTGTCATATATGCCCGAAAATGGAGGCAGAAAAGCCGTTCTATCGGTATCGTATAAGGCAATGCCGTTTTCAGAGCTTATATTTGACGTTATAGAAGGTCCGTGCTTAGATATGGACATACCGCTTGACAGCGACATACCGCTCGACACTTCGGAGTTCCTGACATTTGCGGGTACGGGTACATATAATAAAGTCCCGAATATAGGTGATGTACACACAAAGCCCGTGATAACGGTTACAGGCTCTACAGGTATATTTACGATAATCTGTAACGGTGTAAAAATTGCAGTAAATCACAAGGGCGATTTTGTTATCGACTGCGGAAAAGAAATCGTTTACGACGGTGATATAAGCCTTATGGCGGACACGGTCGGTACATTCTTTGAGCTTGCACCCGATACCGATAATACAATAACGATTATCGGCGAGGGTACGGCACAAATAAATTATACTCCGCAATACTTATATGACGCGGAATTAGATGACGTGAATTGGGGTAAGTAGTATTATTT
>CAJUEZ010000084.1 GCA_910585485.1 uncultured Clostridia bacterium | reverse complement strand
ATCACCGCCGCAACAACTGAAAATATGTCATCATCGGCTACATGATACGGTTTATATATGTAAGCGACGGCAATAAATCCGATTGCCATAACAAGTGTCAGCGCGGTATTTATCCCCGTCCGTGTAACGAACATTACAGGTAAAATCATAATGTACAGCGATATATACACCTGCGAATTGTCAGGATACGGAAATATGCTGATTAACGCAAATACTGCAAAAAGCAGCAGATACATCAAAGCGCATATGCCCTGCGCTAATTTATAATTACTTATCTTGAATTTTATCATTGCCGATGAAAGTATAAAAAACACGCAAAACACAGGATAAAGCGCAAAATATTCCCTTGTCACTGTCCAGTTCTTAATAATATACGGTGTCAGCCATATAAGAGAAGTGAGTATAATAATGCCTGCAACAGATGTCCACAGCATATTATAAATATTGATTTTTATAATTTCATCCGCAAGACTGCTGAAATATTCGGAACGGATTTCTCTTCTTTTAAATATTTCTTTCAGACTAAACAATGTCCTCATAAATATACCTCCAAGTGCAGATATAAATATTAATCGTATTTTTGTCACACTCTGTCATAAGTAACATTTCATTTATTTTACAAGACTTTTTATGCTTTTTTCAACACTTATCCCTTGATTAACACAAATATCCCTTAATTGACATAGTTTTTGATTGAAAGGTATAATAAATTATGATAAAATTAAAATGAAGGGCGGTGGTGAATTATGAAAATCAGTATCTGTGATGACGAGGAAAAGCAGCTGATCTTAATAGGCGATTATGTGTCTGAATATGTAAACAGCAGAAAAGCAGATGTTAAAATAGACAAATTCACAAACCCGACAGACCTTTTACAACGTGAACGCAGTATAGGCGGAAGTGAAATATATCTTTTGGACATTGTAATGGACGGCATGAGCGGTCTGGAATTAGGACAGCGGATAAGGGAATACAACAAGAGAGCTATTATTATTTATCTGACTACGGCAAAGGAATTTTCACTTGACGCATTCAGCGTAAACGCATTTTCCTATCTTGTGAAGCCGTTTGAAAAGGAAAATCTGTTTGAGGAGCTTGATAAATGCTTCAAATATCATATCCCGCCGAAAAAAGAGGACGCGGTTATCACTGTAAAAACATCCGATGGAGTAATACCTATCGCTATAAGCAAAATAAACGCGGTTGAATATCTTGACCACCGCCTTATATACGCATTGATAAATGGAGAAAAAATAGCGGGAGTTTACCAGAAAGCGTCGTTTGACATTCAGACAGAAGAGCTTTTGCGGATCGGCGCATTTGTCAAAACCGCTACCTGCTATCTGGTGAATATAGCTAACATAATGACGGCTACTTCACGCGGCTTTAAGATGAAAAACGGCGTGGAATATCCCGTTACACGCAAGTATGCTGATGCTAAAATTAAATTTCTGAACGCTAAAATTCAAAAACGCCTGTAAATGGGAGGTGAAAACTGTGGATACTATTTTACGTGACTTATCAATTGTGTGGACGCTTATACATTGCCTTATCATGTTTATGTTTCTTTATGAAAGCCGTTATTCGTCAAAGAAAACAAATATAATTACAGGTATTTTTGTAATACCTCTTATTATAGTGAATTTGCTTAACGTGCGCTTGCTTGGTATCGAAATAGCCGGCAGACTCATAATTCCGTGCTGTGTCCTGCCGAGTCTTGTATTTTTCTTCATTATGGCGAAAAACCGCGGCGCAAGGTTTTTGTTCACCTTTTGCGTTGTGGACACAATAGTTCTTGAGATTCTGTTGATAACTAATCTGCTTGACGGACTAATCGGCATTGAAAATTACATTATAATGTTTGTTTCAAGACTTGTTATTTTTCCGCTGCTTGAATTTTTGATTGTGAGATATATAAGAAAACAATATCATTTTTTACAGCAGAATATGAAAAAGGGCTGGTGTGTGTTCTCAATTCTGGCTGCGTTTTTCTATGTTATTATTATATGGTCAACATACTATCCTACTATCGTTTTGGACAGACCAGAATACATTCCGCAGCTTGTTCTAATACTTGTATTGGTGCCCGTTATGTATATGACGGTATTTCAGGTGTTATGGACGCAGGTGAAGTTATTTAACGCGGCGGAGGAAAACCGCGCGCTTAACATGCAGATTAAAATGGTAAATGAAAGACTCGTAAGCAGCGCAGAAGCCGAAAATAATCTTCAAATACTGCGCCATGATATAAAGCACAAAATGCTTTTGATTAACGATTATATTAAAAATAAAAAGTTTGAGGAAGCGGAGGAATATATCAGCACGTTAATTTCAGATATAGACAAAAACAAGATTAAAAGCTACTGTGATAATCATAGTGTCAATGTGGTGCTGTCTTATTATGATAAAATTGCCGGCGAAAAGGGCGCTAGGTTTGAAACAAACGTCAATTTGCCCGAAACACTTACAGTCAATGAAACAGATTTAGCGGTTGTTTTATCAAACGGTATTGAAAATGCAATAAACGCGGTTGATAATTGTGAAAATAAAGAAATCAGCGTAAAGGTCTTTATGGACACGGATAAAATCTATGTTGAAATTAAAAATCCATTTTCCGATAAGGTTATATTTGACGGGAATATGCCAAAGTCAAAACAGGAAAATCACGGTTTCGGCACAAAATCTATGGCAGCTATTGTGGACAAGTACGAAGGCGTGTATTCGTTTAATGTGGAAAATGAATATTTCATTTTTCAGTGCAGTATATGAGAATAATAAAATTTTAGAGAAGCAATTTTCGTATGCCGCGCTCTTCTTCGCATAGTCGTGCTGAATACCGTCATACTCATTATAAATTTGCGAGCAGGACGCATAAGCGGCGGCAGCTACAACCGAGCGACCTGTTCCGCGTGTGATTATCTTTTGCTTGAAAATGATAAATTGCCATTGCGATTTTTTTGCTACGGCGTTTGTTTTTGCTGTGCAAAAACAAACCTACAACTTACAATCAACACAAAAGGGAGCGCATGCTCCCTTTCATTACATTTCAAATCCGTTTTTGGTATCTGCCATATCCATCAGCACATCCTCCAACTGGTATGGCACTAATCCTTGTTTAGTAAAATCCTTTGCCAGTCTCTCCACTGTTTCTCTATTCGGAGATATATCCTCGAATACAGTACCGCTATCATGTCTTAGTCCATATGTTGTTTTCTCCTGTGTTTCTCCCTCCAAGATAATTTTTGATTCAATTACTTTGTACATCGTTCTTTTTTCCTTTCTGTAAAATTCTACTATATTATACACATTATGTCTTTTATTGTCAACAACAGCAGATAATATAATACTTGTTTGTAATTCAAATGTAAAATATTGTAATATAAAAAAAGAGCGACCTTAGTCACTCTACAAAAAACTAAGGGAAGACCTTAATCATATCCATTGTAAGACCGAGTCTTCCCTCTTCGTCACCAACAAGCA
>CAJUEZ010000083.1 GCA_910585485.1 uncultured Clostridia bacterium | reverse complement strand
TCGTCTGCGGGAACAGCGATTAATTCTATCAGCTTTGTTATTCCCAAACTCCCAATCGATTGGGAATTTGTAAAATCGCCGAACAGCGACTGCTGTTCTGAGCCGTATTCCTTATACACCTTGATATAGTTTTCTGCCATGCTCTGTTTGTAGCCCGTATACTGCTCGCAGTATTCGCCCCACTTGCCGCGCTCGACAAGACCTTTCGCCATTTCAAATCGTTTGCCGATTTCAATTGCTCCCGTCAGTAATGTCCTTTTCATATTCTGGGTTATGTAAATAATCTGTGCTGTGATTTCGGGAAGCGTACAGCCTGTATGTACCTCCCTGTATTCCGCCTCGATTATTTCATTTTTCTTATCTGCCATTATGCCGCGCTCCTTTTATTTTCCTTACTTTGCTTTTTACTTGTAGTTTTAATTTTGCCCTGCGCTATAGCCTTAACGCGTTTATCCCATTCCGCAGCGAAGTCTTTTACTTCCTCGGGCGGGTCCTGATTTTTATATCCTCTGTTCTGCACAATGTACATTCTGTCAAAATCATACTCCAGTGTATAATGCGGTTCATTCGGCTTATCAGCCTTGCGGATGAAGAATATTGTCGTCTGTCCCGAAGCGTGCCAGTCTGCATAGCTTGCTACGCAATGCTTTAATTTTTTGCCTTCTTCAATGAACTCCGTGCCTGAAGCCGCGGGACGGATAAGCAGACCGTTATTCTCGTAACAGTATTTTTCAAGCTGTTTATACCGCCGCACAAATGCCTCATTCTTTTCTTCTGCTTTTTTTAGCTTTATCAGTTCCGCGGCATTGTCGTGCGCCGTTTCTAACCTATGCGGATAACGTATACTATCATCTGACAGATTGTCGCCGTTCAGTTTTGCCATATTCCAGTAATCGCCAAGGTATCGGGTGTTAATCGGACAGTAATACGTCTTCGGGTGTTCTTTTCTGTATTTCGCCTTCTGCTTGTCCACATACCGTAAAGCGCGCGGTATATTTGCGCCTGTTCCTGTTAATTCTGTTATTTCGCATGCGCTATATTTTTTCATCAGTTCGCCGACTCCTTCAAGCGTGACACCCTGTCCTTTGGTGCAGCCGTAAACGTCTATTCGTTCATTGCTCCACTTATGCGTCTTTATATACCGCATTTCCTCCTTGTTCAGTCCTAACATCTCTGTCGGCTTTGCCATGCGAAGGTTCAGCCCCTTTATCCTTCCTATTTTCGGACAAGAACCACTATAGCTTTTTGTATCTGCGATTTTCCAATTCAGGTATTTGACCCAGCCGGACATTATCAGATTTTCAACATTTGGGAAACGGCGATACAGCGACATATAGCTGACAGGATATACAGTATCGTCACAACTTACATACATATCCAACTTACTGTTCTCCGCTACTGTGCCGTTCAAAATTGACGCGTCCCACGGATATATTTGGTCCTTTGTAAAGCCACCCAGCTTGTCCTCAAATTTTTTAAGCCGCTTCCAGTCACCTGTAAAATATGTTGAAAAGAAACCTGTTTCACGTCCGCTGAAGCATACCTTTTTCGTTGGAGTAAACAGATAGCCGTAATACGGTGATTTATTTATACGCTCTTTGCCGCCGCGGTCAATGCGACGCTCTATATACCAGCATAGCATTGCAAGATTGCCGTTGATGTTATGTATTGTCAGAGGGTGGGCATAACCCATTTTACTGCCGCCGCTATGCGTACCCATATTACTGCTGTGATATACTCTGACAGGTTTTTTACACTCCGGACATATATAATAGTCCTTTGCTGATATAACTGTTTCGCCAGTGGACGGGTCTTTAAATCCAAACGGTGCAAAGCGCGACCCGTTATCAGACTTCACATATTCCGCCGGAAATGTTTTATTGCACGCGGTACAGTGACAGTCAACCACACGGACATTTTTACCTGTATCAGGGTTCAGCGCAGTACCGCATTTATATATAATATAGTCGCCGCCGAGTTTTCCGCTCTTGCGCAGCCAGTCTGTCACACCCTCGGGCGGGTTTTTCGGCAGTAATTCAGCATAGTTTGTTTCTTCCATACTTTCCGTCTCCCTTACAGCAAGTCCATAAGGCTGACAGTTTTCTTTTCCGCCCCGTTTGAAGCGCTTTTGTGAAGCCCGTAAAACTCACGTATGATTTTCTCCGCCTCCGCAGGGCTTACGCAGGCGCAGCTACCGCTGTGCTGCTTATGCAGTTCATCAGCGCGCGCCTTTATTTTCTTTTCGCATTTTTCAAGCGACATATCAGGGTTCTTCAAATCTTGCAGGACCAACTCCGCAAAATGTTCGTTATTGCCCATTATATCCTTTAGCTGTTCGCCGACCATATACACGGCTGTATGCTCTTTTCCTTTTTGCTGTGCCTCAATCTGTAATACAGCCTCTTTTAAAATATCCATTGTTTTTACTCCCTTCAGTTTTCGTCAGTCCAATAATTCTGAAAATCCATTAAACAACGCGTGGCATTCGTCCTCCAGTGCTTGCAGCGTGTCAGACTGACAGCACTTATCATCTGCAATAATATTCTGCTTTTCCGCCGCATAATATTTTTTTATAATTTCCATTGCGAATGTCACAACCTCGGATTTTTTCATACTTCTTCCTTCTTCCATTCGTAATCAATTGGGAATTTGATGTTTTCAACAGCGTCTGACCTGTATGTAGTCCTGATATGGTTTTCCGAAAAAGTCGTGGAAACCGTCGTGTACATCTAATACATCATATCCCTTTTTAGGTCGGGGCTTGCTTGTCCAGCGTTCCGCTCCTATGATTTCAATATCTACCTTCGGTTGATGAAGGTTATTACTTTTGGTGTAATTCTTTTCGGAATGCTCCGAACGTCCTTTTACAAAGTATTTTGCCAAATTTAAAATATCGTCCGTAAATCCGCCTATGCTGTCAACACCGATTGTTTTAGCCTGCCAGCCTCCGTATTTTTCCCACGACTTTGCAATGATGTTGTAATCTACAGTTCCGCGGATAACGATATGATGATGAAGTCCGCCTTTTGTACCGCGTTCAGTCATTGCCATATACACAAAAGGTATGCCGTTTTTACGGTACCAATCGCGGAGCTTTCTCAGGAAGCGTTTGCGGTCAGCTTTTGCCTGCGCCATATCCGCGGGACGTTTGCCTTTGTTGTATGTAAGCGTCAGCCACTTATCCCCATTTGCAAAGTTGGTGCAGAATATCCACAGCAGACGCCTGCGCTTTTTTAACTCGTTTATTCTTTTCTGCTGTTCAGATGTATGTCTGATATTCGGACTTCTCGGAAGCCGTTTTTGTCCGTACCTGATTGCGTAATGCTTTTCAACAAAAACATAATTCCCTGCTGTTATTGTTTTTTTTATATAGGGCATATTCTGTATATCACTTCCGTTCTGTATTTAATTACTTAATCAAGTCAAAAACCTTGTAGAAATCAAGGTTTTTTTCTGCAAGAAAAGTCTTGCATTTTTTTGCCGAAAGTGATATAATATATTTGTGTTGAAACATATTAATCGCTTTCGGCGTTATGTGTTTGTTTTTTGAAATAACGGCTCCTGTGAGCTGTTATTTTTTTAGTTTTCAACAGATGGGCTTTTGCATTTCGGACATAGTTCTTCCGGGCTTTCGTCCGCATAGATTTGCCGTGCCCAATCATACCCGCATTTGGTGCACACGCGGAATACAACCTTTGTCTTCCGCTTTGTATTGTAATTTACAGCTGGTCTGCGCCGTCTGGTGCGTGTGTTATCATAATCTGTTGACATATGTATTCCTCCTATTTCTCTATATACAACACATTATTCCGTATGCCATTAATACGGCTAATCCCGCGCCTATAAGCACGGTTACTATGTATGTCAATACTTCTGTCATTTTCATAATATCACCTCCAGAATATTGCAAATTCGGGGTTTTTACAGGTTATATTCTGCTTCTCCCATTTGCGCCTGTTACGTTCGTCACGCTCACGTTCACGGAACATAC
>CAJUEZ010000082.1 GCA_910585485.1 uncultured Clostridia bacterium | reverse complement strand
CCGTTTACCAAGGAAACGCAATAGTCTTAAAGGATAACGCTGAACAGGCTGATTATATTTACAGAAATGCCGTGAAAAAAAATATAGTTCCCGCTGATGAACGTGACGACGGCGCTGCTGTAACGCGTGAAAATGCGGCGATATATATGATACGCGCCATGGGTGCCGAGGAATATGCTAAATATAACGATATATATGTTTCACCTTTTAAAGACGTGACTGAAAATAAGGGATATATAACGCTTTTGTCAGCTATGGGTGTTGTCAGCGGTGACGATGAGAATTTTGCGCCGAAGCGAGAAATCACAAGAGCAGAAAGTGTTATAATGATATATAATTATCTGACACGATAAGAAGAATATTATAAGGCGGAGGATTTAGCCTTCGCCTTTTTTTCTGTATAGCAAATAATCAATCGCATAAAGAAAAGGTGTAAAACGGCGCGGATATAAGGTGGTTTTTATCTGTCAGTCCGTCTGTAAATATCAGTTAACAGAGGTAAATATTAATTCAATGTAAATTTTACGCGTAATTAATACAAAATAACATATAGTTCTTGAAAAAAAACGGAAAAAGTGATAAAATAGAAATGTATATCCACTATATTGTGGGAACTATAATAAGAATATTAATAATTAATACGATTGGAGAAAAAATATGTTAAGATATTTTACAGCCGGAGAAACTCACGGAAAATGTTTGACAGTCATAATCGAAGGTATGCCGTCAGGTGTAAGAATAAGTCTTGATGCAATAAACGAGCAGCTTGCCAGACGTCAGAAGGGATACGGACGCGGCGGAAGAATGCTTATAGAAAAGGATACTGCCGAAATTCTTTCGGGAGTGCGGGGAGGAATAACTCTCGGAAGTCCTATTGCGATGAAGATTGAAAACAAAGATTGGAAGAACTGGGAAGAAATAATGGGCACGGAGAAGAGCAACGGAGAAAAAAGCGTTGATTGTCCGCGTCCCGGACATGCCGATTTGACGGGAGGTATGAAATATAATCATACAGACTTAAGAAACGTGCTTGAAAGAGCGAGCGCGAGAGAAACTGCTGCGCGTGTAGCCGTTGGCGCGCTTGTAAGACAAGCTTTGGAACCGTTTGGAATTGAGTTTTTGAGCCATGTAAAGAGAATAGGAGAAGTTGAGGACGCGGCAGATGTAAACGCTCCGGGCTTTTTTGAAAATGTACTTAATTCACCTGTAGGCTTTGGGGATAAGGAATCGGCTCAAAAGGCTATGGAATATATTGATAAGATCAAGAAAAGCGGAGAGAGTTGCGGCGGAATAGTGGAAACCATAGTCAAGGGAGTTCCCGCCGGACTGGGAAGCTATGTTCACTATGATAGAAAACTGGATGCGAATCTCGCGTTTGGTGTTATGAGCGTGCAGGCGATTAAAGGTGTGGAAATCGGCATGGGATTCGGAGCAAGTGAAGTTCCGGGTTCACATGTCCATGATGAAATAACATACGAGGGAGAGTTTGCAAGACTTTCAAATAACGCAGGAGGAATAGAGGGCGGAATGTCAAATGGGGAAGACATCGTTGTAAGAGCGGCTATGAAGCCTATTCCCACTCTTTATAATCCTTTAAAGACGGTTAATATTAAGGATAAGTCCGTTCATAAAGCGACTGTGGAACGAAGCGATGTGTGCGCTGTGCCTGCTTGCGCGGTAGTGGTAGAAGCGGCTGTTGCGTTTGAGATAGCAAAAGCGTTTCTCGATAAGTTCAGCGGGGATTGTATGGCGGATGTGCGCGCGTATTATGAAGCGTATAAAAACAGAATAAAGAATTTCTGATTAAATAATTAAAGCAGGGAAGGTGGTGAAGGATTTTTGACGGAAAATGATTTAATAAAAAAGTGTAAAAAAGGCGATAGAGAAGCTTTCAATATGATTTTTGAAAAGTATCAGGCGCAGGTTATTAATATTGCATATGGAATGTTATCTGACCGTGAAGACGCGTACGACGCGGCTCAGGAGGTTTTTGTAAGAGTATATAAGAGTATAGAATCATTTAAAGAAAAATCTTCCTTTACTACGTGGCTTTACAGAATAACTACCAATATATGTTCTGATATTCTAAGAAAGCGTCAGAAGAGCAATAATGTTATAAGTATGAACCAGTCGGTTGAAGAGAATAAGGAAATTGATATAATAGACGACGCGCTGACTCCTGAGGAAAATGTAGAACTTTCTGAACGGCAGAAGGCAGTGAGAACGGCAATAAGCGAACTTAAAGATGAATACAGGGTTGTAATAACGCTTTGTGATATAGAGGAAATGAGTTATGATGAAATTGCAGAGATTCTTAAAGTTCCGAAGGGTACTGTTAAATCAAGGATAAATAGAGCGAGAATATCACTTAAGAAAAAATTAATGGATAGGCGGGAACTTTTTTGAAGCTTTTTACGTCTAATATTATGTAACAAAGAAAAATAAATGAAAGGGGGCGCTATATAATGGATTGTAAATCTTTTAATGAACATTTGGATAATTACGAGTTTTTAAGCAAAGAGACAAAAGATGAAATGAGCCATCATGCGGATAAATGTGAAAAGTGCCGCGCTGAGTTGGATTTTATGCTTTCAGTGATGTCAACGGTGAAATCATTGCCCAAGATAGAGCCTCCGATTGATTTTATGGATAAATTGAATCTTCGGATTGATAAAGAGGAAAAGATTAAATATGGTGTCGCTTCAAAAGCGATGCGTAATCTTCGCAGAAATTGGAAGCAATATACCGCTCTTGCTGCATGCTTCGCGCTTGTGGCTGTTATAACGTCAAACGGCAGATATTTAATCAGAAACGCTGCTGATGATGATAGCGGAGTTATACAAAGAGAAGATGTTGTCATAGATGGTGACGGCGAAAATAGGAATATTCCAGCTATTGTGACTGACCAAAACACCGGTAATGATGTTCAGGTGAGCGACAGCGTGGAAGCGGCTCAAGCTGAAGGCACAAATGGAAGAGTAAATGATGTGCCGGATAAGGCGCCGGATGTTATTCGTCCTATTCGTCCGTCGGTGGCAAGAGTCACTGATTCAAACAGTAAGGATAATATTTCAAATGATAATCTTGTTATAGCTCCGTCGCATATTGAAACGGTGTCTGAAGTTGATAACGATAATCAGGATAATAACGTTACGGCGTATTCTGTAGAAGCGGAGGATTATCAAATAGCTCCCGCAAATATTCAAGATGACACGATTGCCGCGTACGCGCTCAACAATGAAATTCCTGAGAAGATAAATGCGCGTTCTGCGGATGGTGATGTCAGAAGCGGATATATGCTGGCATCGAGTAGTAAAATCTCTAACAGCCGAGGTAGAAATGCTGTTCCGATAGACGAGGGTAAGGCTATAGGCATGATTAAGATTTCTGCTGACAATGTGGAAGAAGTTATAAATATTGTGCTTGAATATGCGTATGATGTTGACGGAGATTTGTACACAACAAGTTCTGACAATCTTTCGCTTTTGTTATCAAGTCTAAATAGCAAAGGCATGAATTATAAAGATTATACTCCTGGCTATGAGGGAGATATAACGTTTAAACTTGTGATAAGCTAAAATAGGTTTTGACATGGATTTAAAAGGGTAAAATTTTGTGATATGCGGTGTGGCTGTTGCGGCTGTGCCGCATATTGCGTTTTTGTACAGAAATAGAATCTCATGTTCAATAAAAAAAGTTTTGAAAATATTTAAAAAAGTATTGACAAGATGTATGCTTTTTGGTATAATATAATTCGTCAGTTAATTTAATTGATGTTATATGGAGAGATGTCTGAGTGGTTGAAAGAGCCGGTCTTGAAAACCGGTGACGGTTTGCGCCGTCCGTGGGTTCGAATCCCACTCTCTCCTCCATTTTTTTGTCGGCTTAGCCGATTAAAATTTAATATTAGTGCTTGCATACAAATCTGATTGCTAATTAGAACGGCAGCAATTAAATTTTCCCTGTATGCAATTTTCTTTATGGAGAAGTACTCAAGAGGCCGAAGAGGCGCCCCTGCTAAGGGTGTAGGTCGGGAAACTGGCGCGAGGGTTCAAATCCCTCCTTCTCCGCCATTCACTCAATACTCTACTTTTGAACGGGTAAGTATTGATTAGG
>CAJUEZ010000081.1 GCA_910585485.1 uncultured Clostridia bacterium | reverse complement strand
TGGGAAAAGCAAGTATTAAGGAGGAAAATATAATGGAAAATTTACAAAAAGAATATGAGAGAATAAAAGAGTATGCCACTCCGTGGAGTGAGATAGGCAGGTATGTACTCAGCTCTGCTGAAACCATTGCGATATTAGACGGTTCAGGTGATATGGTTCGTGCGATAGCTCTTGCCTTTAGATTTGGCTTTGAAAAAGGCTGTCGCAAGACTAGAAAGGCGGTGAAATCGTGAGTAAATCATTCAAAAAAGACCTTACAGGACAGCGATTCGGCAGGCTCGTAGTTCTAGAGTTTGTGCCAACAGAGGATAAATATAGCTATTGGAAATGTAGGTGTGATTGTGGGAACATAATTACTGTACGAAATTCACATATTTTATCAGGACATACAAATTCGTGTGGCTGTCTACAAAAGCAAAAATTACGAGAAAGGCTTACTACACATAATTTAACCGACACAAGATTATACAGAATTTGGCATAATATGAAACAAAGATGTTATAATTATAATCATAATAGTTATAATTCTTATGGTGGTCGTGGTATAAAAATCTGTGATACATGGATAGATGACTTTCAAGCATTTTATGAATGGGCAATGTCAAATGGCTATAAAGATAATTTATCTATTGACCGCATAGACAATAATGGAGATTATGAGCCTTCAAATTGTCGTTGGACAGACAAGGTAATACAAAGCAGAAATAAACGCACTAATACCATAGTGAAATACAAAGGAAAGGATATGTGTATTACAGATGCAGCAAATCTATCTGGTATATCTGTAAAAACTTTAATGGCAAGATATCATCAATACGGAGACCGAGGCAATAGATTATTTCGACCTGTAAGTCCGCATAAAAAATATAAAGGTACAAAAAAATAATTTAAGAAAAGCACTATTTTCGGATAGTGCTTTTTGAATACAAAAAAGGAGGGCAATACTATGATAATTAACGAAGAATTAATTGCGGGAGGAATAACACCGCAGATACTCGCAAAACTGATTGAGAAGCACCAGACGACGCACGAACGGTTTAACAATCTGCATAACTATTATATCGGCGAACACGCAATCAAAAATCGCCTGAAGGTGTCTAAGGACACGGCAAACAATAAGATTATATGCAATCACTCTAAGTACATAACGGATATGATACAGAGCTACCTCACGGGCAATCCCGTCACATACTCCGCATCTGAGGAATATGACATTGAAGCGCTTAAAAATGCGTATCTTGAACAGGATATTGCAAGCCTTGACAGTACGCTTGTAAAAGCTATGAGCATATACGGCAGAGCCTACGAGCTTATATACGCGGACGAAAGGTCACAGCCGAGAAGTTTGAAGCTTAACCCTCAGAACGCGTTTGTATGCTATGCACAGTCGGCGGCGGAAAGACCGGTGTTCGGCGTGTATTATTATAAGCGTTACGACCTTGACGGATACTGTAAGGGTGTAGTATGTCAGGTGTATACCGACACACAGATATTCACATACAAGAGCAATACCGACAGCTGGGCGGGTATGAGCTTAGAAGGGATAGTACGTCACTATTTCGGTGCTGTTCCGCTGATAGAATACCGAAACAACGAGGAACGGCAGGGTGATTTTGAGCAGCTTATACCGCTGATAGATGCATACAACATTCTGATGTCGGACAGGGTGAATGATAAGGAACAGTTTGTTGACGCATTTTTATTTTTGGTTAACTGCGACATTGATGGTGAGCAGGCTAAAAAGTTACGTCAGGAACGTATATTTATGGGCTACGAGGGCGCAAAGGCGGAGTATCTTTCAAAGGTACTGAATGAAGCGGACACCAAGGTGTTGCGTGATGATTTAAAGGACGATATACACCGTCTTTCACACGTACCCGATTTGTCGGACGAGAGTTTTGGCAATAATCTGTCGGGCGTGGCGATTAAGTATAAGCTTTTGGGATTCGAGCAGCATGTCAAGAATAAGGAACGTAATTTTACCCGTTCACTTCGCAAGCGTTTTGAATTATATAACACCTTCCTTGCGCTGAAGAGTTGTATGCAGACCGTACCGACGCACAGAGTTGAGATTGTATTTACATATAACCTGCCTGCAAACGAATTAGAGGTTGCGCAGATGATAAGCTACTTACAGGGACTTGCTTCAAATGAAACGCTTTTAGAGCAGCTTTCATTTGTCGGTGATGCAAAGGAGGAAGCGGAGCTTGCGAAAAAAGAGCAGGCGGAAAGTCAGAGGGCGGAAATGGAAGCTATGGACTACAGAGATTACAGAAAGCCGATAAATACAAATGAACATGCCGAATAAAAAATATTGGACAGACCGCACCGTACAGCTTGAACGGGCTATACAGGAAAATGCGGAGCCGTCAATCAAAGCAATACAGGATGCTTATATTGAGGCGGTAAAGCATATAAATGCGGATATGAAAGCCGTTGTACGCGGACTGTCGAAAGCGGGCAGTATAACGGAGGACGAGGCGGAAAAGCTGTTGAATGAGGCAGAAAGCCGTAAGCAGTACAGGGAGCTTATCAAGCTGTATGACGAAACGGTGGACGAACGCGCGAAAAAGGATATTGCGCTTAAAATAAACCGTCAGGCATACGGCGCGAGAATGACGCGTTTAGAGGATTTGAAACTCAATGTATATAAACATCTTATGCGTGCGCAAAATACGGAAATTACAGAGCATAAAGCCTTACACCCCGAAACGCTTAAACGCTCATATTACTCTAATATACATAATATCGCAAAGGGCTTTGATATCGGCATTAATTTTGCAGTTCTGCCGAAAAAGGCTATTGAAAAGACTCTGTCCGCAAAGTGGCTCGGCTCAAATTATTCGAAACGTATATGGAATAACAATCAGCAGTTTATAGAAAAGGTACAGCGTACTATAACGGACGGAATTACCGCGGGACACAGCATAGACCGCATGGCGAATAAGCTGCTTGATTATGTAGCCGTTGAGGGTACGGGTCAGCGATATATTACGGAGCGTCTTGTGCGCACGGAAACGGCGCATTTTATGGCTGAAGGACAGCTTGAGGCGTATAAGGAAGCAGGGATAGAGCATTATCAGTTTGTCGCAGCGTTTTCGGAGAGGACATGCGATATATGCGGAGGGCTTGACGGTGAAATAATACCTGTATCGGAAGCGAGAGCAGGCGATAACTATCCTCCAATACACGCCCAATGTAGGTGTACAACCGTGCTTGCAGGTTATCCGTCAAATACACGTATTGCCCGTGACGTAAAAACGGGAAAAAATTATAAAGTTGATGGAAATATGACGTATTCCGAATGGAAGCAAAGCCTTACGGCAGAACAGAAAGCGGCATTGAAATATGTTGACAAATCCGTGGGAAATGATATAATAAATATAAGGGGTGGAGGAATAATGAAATCTGATGAAAATATATATCGAAGTTTGGGTGCGGCGGGTAAAAATTATCCGGTAAAGTTACCAAACGGAAATCACTCCAAATTTGCAGAGGGAACAAAAATAACGAATATTAAAGTTTTTGCTGGTAAAGATACAGATATGCCGATAAGAGATGCTATTTATCTTGAGAATGAATTTGGTATAGAAGCTGATAAATGGCAAAAGGTTCGTGGTGAAGGTATGATAATCAATGACGGAAAACCGTGTAAAGCGGAAGTACATTGGTATGAAGCAGAAGGGCAAAAAGAGAAAATAAAAGTAAAGAGGTGGATTGATGATGAAAATTAAATATATAGGCTCAAAAAGTGACCCTATGGAGCTTATCAAGGGTAAAGTCTATGAATGTCTTGCAGTTGAAAAAGGCTGGTACAGGGTTGTAGATGAAAGCGGCGAGGATTATCTTTATCCGCCGGAGGAATTTGAAGTAGTCGACAAAGAAAATGTAGCATAGTATAATAATATTACAATAAAAGAGGATTTTGAAGTAGAGATTGTGCTGCTACGCACCTTTATGGTCAAAAGAAATGCGGGAAAGGGCACACCCGCCAAAATACTATTTGAACCGCTTTGACATAGTCAAGGCGGTTTTTCTATGGAAAATTTAATATATGTTTATAAAGTACGGTTTTCGGACGTGCTTTTATTATACCCAAATTCCCAATTAATTGGGATTTTGAAAGGGGTGATTAAATTGCTTGT
>CAJUEZ010000080.1:3029-4296 GCA_910585485.1 uncultured Clostridia bacterium | reverse complement strand
ACGAGGCGGAAAGGAGAATTACAATGGGACTATTAGATTTATTGATTGAGGAATTGAACAAAGACGAGGAAATACAGAAAAACGGCGGTGTTAAACGTCTACACAGTGAACAATATCAAATTGTTCAGACAGACCACGGCAAATTTTATAATTCTGTAGGTGGTAAAACTAACGAAGTATAGCCCCTACGAGGCGGAAAGCGAGGTGATAGGTATGACGGATAATGCAATAAGTGAACTGTACAAAAAGATGTTTGATAAATTACATATTTTTGAAAGCGGTAAAGAGCAAAAAAATCAGATATTACAGAAAAACGATGACGAAATTGCTAACATTGTGGGCACAGAAACTTTTTTAGAAATAGATGGTTTTATCAGCGCAGAAACTGGAGCCAGCGAGCATTACGGATTTGTTACAGGCTTTAAGTATGCAATGCAGTTAATGCTTGCAGGTATTGGAAAGGAAATATAACAATGACACAATTTATAGGCTTTATATTAACATTATGCGGTATCGGCATACTTGCCGTATCAGCGAACATTAATAAAAACGAGGAACGAAAAAGAGATACCCACCCAACCACTGGAAAGTATCTCAATTCATAACCTTGTATAACTCGCAAAGGAATTATATAATGGAATTTTTATAATTTGATTATATCATTCCTTTGTGAAAAAATCAAGTGTTTTTTAAGGAGATGATTATAATGACTGAACCGATACAAAACCTGCCGCGAATAAGGGGCATAAAAGAGGCAATAACCGAATTAAAGGAATATGACCCCCTGACGGCTCTTACAGAAAAGGGATTACGGCGGCTTGTAATAACAGATGAAATACCGTCTATACGGATAGGCACAAAGTACCTCATTAATATGGAAGTGCTTATTGATTACCTGTATGACGGTACAGGAGGCGCGGACCTGCCTGTTTCCAACTGCATACGGGTAATAAAAGAATGAAAGGAGATTATACAATATGATATTTAAAATTTGCGATAATTGCGGCGCGTATCTCGACGCAGGCGAAGTATGCGATTGTACATATGAGGAAAAGGACAGCGCGGCGGAAAGCGAGGAAAAAGAAAAACACCCCGTAAAACGAAGTGTTTCTCTTTCAGCCAATTAAATAAACCACAAAACGGATATAGTGATTTACAGGTATATTATACTATATCCGTCTTTGTTTGTCAATAGAAATACAGGTGATTTTACAGGGGCGGACAAGCCCCTTTACACCTTGTTAAATATATTAAATTTACGGACATA
>CAJUEZ010000080.1:0-2929 GCA_910585485.1 uncultured Clostridia bacterium | reverse complement strand
ATGGACATTCGGACGGATTGACACGGTATCCGTTTACACAGACAGTATGGCGGAATTAAGCGAGTACTTTACAAAGGATATATCAGGCAAGCACGCGAACAAGCAGGCTGTAAAGGCAAAAGAAACCATATACAGTTCAAGCCGTAATTTAAAAAAGCCAAAAATCACGAAGCAGGTCATTAAGGCTAAAACATTCACAGATGTTCCGATAAATAAAAAAGGCTGCACAATAATTCATTTTTACAGCGGATTTCAGAGCGAGGCAGGCTATTTATATCAGGAATATATTCAAACAAAAACGAAAGCACAGGCAAACGCACCTTTTACCTGTACTCAAAAACGGTTAGCCCGAAAACGTTAAAATCCCAATTGATTGAGAAAATCAGCATTTCCGCACCTCGGATATAATTTTATCATACGGAAGGCGGAATATCAATGACAAACGAAGAACTTGTAAAAGAAGTCAGAGGCGGAAAGCCTGAGCTTATGTCAGAGCTTTACGAGCAAAACAGACAGTTTATATTCTCCCTTGTAAAGCATACAGGAATACAGGCTGATGAATACGAGGACGCAATGCAAGACGCATATTTCGGGCTTTATGAGGCTGTACAGGGCTATAACGCTGACAAAGGGTATAAATTCCTTACCTACGCAAAGTATTACATACAGAACGCAATACAGCGCGGTTACGGTAATGTACTGCATATTCCCGAATACATTTATACCGCCGCAAGGAAAATAAAGCGTAAAAGGGACAGGCTGACACAAGAACTAAACCGCATACCTACAACGGCAGAATTAAGCGAATATACGGGAATAGACATAAAGACGATAACTTATATTCTTAACGCCGTAAAGCCCGTAAAATCAATTTATGAGCCCGCAGGCGGTGATACGGAGGGCTTGACAGTCGGTGACAGTATAGAGGATAAGACAGTCACCTTTGAAAGAGATACGGCGGACGCTGATGAGGCGCGGTATATGCGGACGGTAATAGACAGCGCACTTGCAGGGGCGGAAAAAGAAGCGGTTATATTATTTTACTTCAAAGGTATGACATATACGGATATAGCGGAACATCTTCAGCTTCCCGCCTCAGAGGTGCAGAAGCATATTTCTAAAGGCTTGAGGAAGCTCAGGCACCCGCGGATATCAAAACGGCTGATTGATACGGATATAGACCGCCGTACATCATTTTACACGCATAGGAGCTTAAAGACATTCAATACAACGTGGACAAGCTCCACGGAGCAGACTGTCATTGAGCGTGAATATATATCAAGACAAATACAGGACGGACAATGAAAGGGGGTGAATGGTTATGGAACTGAAAAGCAGGGAACTGTTTGAGGCGGTAAAAAAGGAATATCCCGAGCTTTCCGCCTCGGAAATTATTGCTTTTGTACAGGCTGAATATCTGGCACACATTGCGGAAAATATGAACTATAGCGCAAATAACAGCGAAAAAGAATATTTGCCTGCGCTGGTGAACTGCACTGTAGGGCTATAAAAAACAATAAGGAGGATTAACAAATGCCATTACTATTACACGAATATGACGCGGTGAAATTCGACGGCGGGTGTCTTGCGTATCTCGGCAAGGCTGAGAACGTGGCGGTCACTGAAAATATGGACAGACCGCACACTCTTACGTTTGACTATCCGCTGAATGATGAAAAAGCAGATATGATACAGGAATACAGAATTGTATCTGTAAACGGACAGGGCTACAGGCTTACAAACGTAACGAGAGATTACAGCGATACAAGGTACATAAAAGCAACAGCAACCCACGTATTTTTTGAGGACGCACAGTGTACGCACCTGCCGACTATCGGAAATGACAAGAGGTCAGATGTTACAATAGGTATTAAGCCATATACGGCTAAATCTACTATCGGTGTTGACCCGTACGTGGTTATAAGCGAGGCGGTCAAGGGGACAAAATTTGAGCTTATTCCCGACAGCGAGCTTGAAGTAATGGAAATGAAACGCATAGGAGCGGACGGTGTGAAAATTGACTTCTTCCCGACAGATAAAATCAATGTCTATGATGTTGTGCGTACGGTCATTGAAAGCTATGGACGCGGAGAAATATATCTGGACAATTACCGTTTTGCGGTTGTTGAACGTATCGGAAAGGATAACGGTGTCAGAATGTCGCTAAAGAAGAATTTGACGCGGTTATCCATACAGAGAGATACGGCGGCACTGCTAACACGCGTATACCCGTACGGAAAGGACGATTTGACGATAAGCTCAGTAAACGGCGGGGTGCCGTATATAGAAAGCACTGAGGCGGTAAAGAAATACGGTGTCAGAGAAGGGTATTTTGATTATTCTGATTATACCGACCCCGCAAAGGTCAAGGCACGCGCCGAATATGATTTGATGGGCGAAGATAACGATAATAGGGTTGATACTCCGACGCTTACGATAATGGGCGATGTGGTAGATTTGTCGAAGCTCGCAGAGTACGGCGACTTCTACAAAATTGCGCTCGGTGATACAGTACACGTCCACGAACAGGATATTGTACATCATAAGCGTATAATCAATATCACATATTATCCGTTCAGCGCAAAACAGCCCGCCGTAACAATTGGTTATCCGGAAATAAAAAACGCGTTTAATATAGCGTGGCAGGAACAGCAGATGCTTAGGACGGTTTTGAAGAACAGTACCAAAAGCGCAAACGCCAAGCTGAAAACAGGCTATTTCTACGGTACGCTGAACAGCACGCAAAACCCCGTAAAGTCGGAGAATGAGAAATTACTGCTTGACGGTGACTGTCTTGTTATAAATGACCCTGTTACCAATGAAAGGCGTCTGGAGCTGGGGAACGTAGACGGACAATTCACCTTGAACATCTACAGCGAGGACGGCAATACGCTTAAAATAAAGCTGGGAGACCACGGAAGCAACGGCG
>CAJUEZ010000079.1 GCA_910585485.1 uncultured Clostridia bacterium | reverse complement strand
GTGTGTATGACATTCAGAAAGAGCGGGAATGATCATATTATTGGTGCGTTTGGAGACGTAACGGAGCAATGCCATGAGTTAAGGTCAGAAAAGGATAAGTACGCTATGGCGATAAGCAGCGTGGATAATATTGTGTTCGAGCATAATATTCTGACAGACGACGCGATTATTTACCTTCCGTCCGATAACGGCGAATCAATAGAACCAATCAATATTGAAAAGTATAATGATTATATGAAGAATGTAATGCTGCATGAGGAGGATTGTGAATTCTTTTTTAATCATATTTATAATACCGATGAAAAGGCTTTGTCTGTAAGATTAAAAATGCCGAACAGTGATTGCTATGAGTGGCATCGTATGTATAGACATTTTGAAATTGCCTCTGACGGAAAGCCTTCCAGAATATACGGAACTATTTGCAATATAGAAGACGAAAAGCGGCATGAAAAGGAACTTAAACAGAAGATAGAAATGGATCCTATACTTAAAATATACAACAGAAATGCCGCTGTTGACAGAATAAATGAATATCTGAAAAACAATCCTGATAGACGTGACTACGCGTTGTTTGTTCTTGATATAGATGATTTTAAAAGTGTGAACGATACTTACGGGCATCTCTATGGCGATGCCGTAATAGCTAAAGCCGCGGAAATTTTGAAAGACACAGTAGGTGACCGTGGAATTGTAGGACGTTATGGCGGAGACGAGTTTTTTGTATTTCTTCATGCCGCGGGCAATGAGGTGATTCGCGCTGTAGCTGATGAGATTTTAGTAAATATAAGCCAATTCAGGGTAATAGATGATAAGTCGGTAACATGCAGTATAGGTATAGCTCTCGGAGAGTATTTTGAAGACACGCCTGATTATAAAGCACTGTTTGGAAAAGCAGACGAGGCGCTTTATAGTGTTAAGAAAAACGGCAAAGCGCATTGGGAGATTTACAACGAGAAAGCGATGGCGGGAAATACCGGTTATGCTATAGAGTATGAAGCCGAATATGCCTTGAACGATGAAGAACTTCTTGGTTCAAGAGACATGATGAAAGTCTTTTTGGAACTGTCAGAGGGAGCAAAAACAAGTGATTCAGCTATATACAAAATTATTCGTTATGTGGCTGAAATGTTTGGCATTGACTGGCTTCAGATAATGCAGGTAAATTGTAAGGAAGACTTAATTACAATAAAATATGAATGGTGTAATTCTCCGTCTTTCCGTAATAATGCCGGCAGAAGCGGTTATTATATCCATTCGGATATACAGCTTTTCAGAGAACATTTTGAGGAACACCCTATACTTGTCATTAATCCGGAAAACACAAAGGGATTTTCTCCAAAATTCCAGCGTGAATTTGAAAAAAATATGAAAAACGCAGTGGTGTATAACGCCAATATAACCAAGGACGATTCGTTTTATATGTTCGTTTGCACGAGATTTGACAAGGAAAATCAATGGGATAAAGAGGAGAGTTTGAAGCTAAATGCCGCGACAAAACTTATGACAATGTATGTGTCACAAGCTGATAGAGAAACGGAAAACGAGCGCAGATTTAAGAAGCTGGCTGATTATGACAGAAAAACAGGCATGTATAACATGCAGAAGTTTTATGAGCAAATCGGCAGACTTCGTAAACTTGCAGTGGAGAACGATGAAAGCGTTGCGATGATTCATACGGATATTCATCATTTTCTCGATTTCAACCGAAAATTCGGGCTTAATAAAGGAGACGAGGTTCTTATCGCGTTTTCAAAGTATATTAACAGTAATGACACTCCTGAAAAAAACATAAACGCTCATATAGATGGCACTGATATATTTGTCAGCGCCATGAGAATTAAAAATGACGACAAAGAATTTGTTGAAGAAATCGCTCGGATAAATAAGGGTTTTTGTGAAATTCAAAATAAGAAATATCCGGGAGCGAATCTGATTTTAAAGACCGGAATATATATATTAAAGCCTGATGACATAGGCGGTGACGCGCTTGATTGGGCAGTGATGGCAAAACGTTCAGTCAAGGATTTTAAAGAATCATTTTGCGTGTTGTACAATGAGGAATAAGAAAACAGAGTTTTCGCATACAATGTGAAAACTCTGTTTTTTTCTAAATATTAGTTATGTCCTTGTCAATATCGGGAAGTTCGCAGCCATTTGGGATGTTTACAAGACCTATAGTTTTAAGATGCTCCAATTCCTTAGTGTTGTGAGAAACTGTATTTTTATCGCGCTGTGGCATTTCAACATGAATCATATCTTTCTTAATCAAATCAGCGATTGGCTGCACGTCACTCTTGATTATTTCATTTGACACTAACCGGGCAACTATATTTCCGCCTATATCATTTGTGTGAGTATAATCGCGTTCATCGCCGCTGCCCCAAAAATAATCCCATGATTTTACGGGACCTGCCGCCTCGAAGAATTCCGTTGTGCGCGTCCAAAGGTCAATAAACGGCACATTCATTTCTTCGCATACCTGCTTTACAGCTTGTCGGTATTCACCTAAGAGATTAAGGAGAGTGCCATCCTCGTTAAAAATTATTCTGTTAATGGGTGACACAAGTATAGGCTTTGCGCCCTTTTCGCGCGCAAAATTTACAAAGTAACGCAAATTCTCGCTGTAACCTCCGAACGCGTCAAGCGCTTTTACCTTTTGGTCGTTATGACCGAACTCAACGATAAGAAAATCGCCCTCCTTGATTTTATCCTTAAAGGCGGTGAAATTAACGCGCTTAAAATTCTCGGTTGTAGAACCTGACTGAGCGTGATTTTCCACAGCGATTCCCGTATTTAACAGGCTCGGAAACATCTGTCCCCAACCACAGTATGTGCTCAACGGATTGTACGGATATTCGGCTGGCTGGTCTGTAACCGTAGAGTCGCCCGCAATATAAATTACGGGTATGCTTACGGGCGATACCGCCGACACTGCTGAAAAATCACCTTCACACAGAATATACAATTCGACACCGTTGACTTTTGTATATTCCTCGTTGTTTTTGTGGTAGTCACACACGCTTACATTGAAGGTGAAATCCCGTGATTCATCCTTTTTCATTTCCGTGTCCTGCACCATAAATCGGCGCGACTGTGACAGCACGGCGAGAGTAATGTCCTCGTGAGCGGTTACGGTTAAGGTCACTTCATACGTGCCGTTTGGTACCGGTGTGCTGATGTGAAGCGGATTGTTTGTGTAGTTCATTTTGTGTAAAGTCCTCCTATATTTGTTTTACTGTTCCGCGTCTGTAAGCGTCTACAAGCGCCTTCAAATCGCATATCTTTTTTGACTGCGCCTTGCCTGTGTCTGTATCCTCCACAAGCAGGCGGTTCGGCGCAAGTTCAACAACGTCAAGTGTTGAGTGAATATCTTTTTCTTCCTTTATCGCGCTTTCGATAGATTCAAAAGAATCATGCGCGCTTAAGAGAAGTCCGTGGGAATTAAAAAGCAGAGTGTACCCCGCGAGTCCTGTGACTTTTTGATAAGCGCGGGACAGTCCGCCGTCTATGACGAGCAATTTTCCGCCGGCGCGTATAGGACTTTCGCCCTTTTTGATTTTAACCGGTACATGACCGTTTATTATATGAGAAAACTCATTGATGTCAATGTTAAACTCATTAAGAATTTTATCGCATACTGAAGGTTTTTCAACCAACTTATAATATTCGTCCTTAATTTCAAGCCATGTGCTTTCATCTTCGATAAAATATCTTTCAAATGAAGTCATCTTGTTTTTACCGTAAACAGGTGAATAGCAGCCGCACCACAGAAACCATAAAAAATCCATTCCGTAATTTTTTTCTTTGCTGCCGTTTTTGGCAAAATACCCGTCACGCGCAATTTGTTCGGCTTTGTCCATAAGCGATTTACCGCTCACTTTCTCGCCGGCAAGCGTGACCTCCTTAAAGGAGCCGTCACTATTCATCGGTATGCAGCCGTGATATAGTAAGTTGTTGTTATAAGCAAGATAGATACTTCCTTTTTGATACAGAAACCGAATATGCCTTTGAAGTTTTTCACTTCTAAGGAAGGAGGCGCGAAGCAGGTTCATAAGTTCGCTTTCCTCGCTTGTAAGTTCAAATGGATTCTCGGGATTAATAGTGGGGAAGTTTGTATCTTTTAATTTATGTGTCTTACCTTCAAGCGTGATAGTGCCGTCCTTATAGTTGATTTTATCGAGCATAAGATGATTATCCATATTAAATTCAGGATGATTCATGATAATCTGACCTTCAAGTTTAAACTGAATAATTGAAATTGCTTTATGCACCTTTGCCCAAAAATTTTCATCATGCTCAGAAATTCTAATCATATTCGGGTTACGTGGTATGAAGCATTCGCAGGGATCGTCCGCGTATGTTTCAAGCGCGAAAACTGTAAGCGGGCGCATATTAATTCCATATCCATCCTCCAAACAGTCGAAATTGGAATACTTAGTCGATATGGCGAGCACGTTTGCAATACAAGCTAAACTGCCCGCGGCAGCACCCATCCACTGTACATCATGATTTCCCCATTGAATATCAAGACTGTGATAGTCAAGAAGCGTATCAAGAATAATATCCGCTCTGGGACCTCTGTCAAAAATATCGCCGATAATATGAAGTCTGCCTATCGCGAGCGTTTGTATAAGCGTTGAAATTTCCACGATAAAGTCATCCGCCTGACCAAGTTCCACAATGGTAGAAATGGTTTCATTATAATAGTTTGCCTTGTCAGAACCGTAATCAGTGTTTGCATGTATGAGTTCATCTATCGTAGAACCAAAAGCTTCGGGAAGAAATTCGCGAATCTTGGCGCGTGTGTATTTAGACGCTACAACGCGGCATATTTCAATGAGGCGGTATAGAGTGATTCGATACCAGTCATTTATGTCCTCAACCTCGTTTTTGATGATTTCAAGTTTTGGCTCGGGATAATAGATGAGTGTCGCGAGGATTTGCCTGTCGTGTTCGGACAGAGTGCGCCCATAGATAGTAGTAATCTTGTCTTTTATAACTCCTGACGCGTTTTTCAGTATATGCAGGAATGATTCGTACTCGCCGTGAATATCGCTCATAAAATGTTCCGTCAGCTTTGGCAGCTTTTGGCGCGACTGTAAACGGATGATTTCCGTGGACGCGGACTTTATAGTCGGATATTGCTGTGAAAGCAGGTTAAGATAATCAATATCATAATTCATTTGTCAATCATTCCTTTCATGATATATATATATAAATTATCTATTATA
>CAJUEZ010000078.1 GCA_910585485.1 uncultured Clostridia bacterium | reverse complement strand
GGCGCTGATATTCAGCCGTATTACATAAAAACATCGTTTCAGCCACAGTTTGAATATGATGATGTTATGACTTTGGGCAAAAAGCTGAATGTGGAAATAAAAGTAATTGAATACGATATTTTATCCAAAGATTCCGTAACGGCAAATAATAAAGACCGCTGTTATTACTGCAAAAAATCAATGTTTACAATTTTAAAGAATCAGGCACGGAAAGATGGGTATAGCCTTATTTTGGACGGAACAAACGCTTCGGATGATTTGTCAGACCGCCCCGGCGCCCGCGCGTTGTCAGAACTTTCTGTGCGTTCTCCGCTGCGGGAATGTAATCTTACTAAGGAAATGGTCAGAGAACTTTCAAAAGAGGCGGGACTGTTTACCTGGAATAAACCCTCGTATTCCTGCTTAGCGACAAGGGTGCGAAAAAAGGAGAAAATCACATTGGATTTACTGCGGCGCGTTGAAAATGCTGAAATCGCTATGATGGACATGGGTTTTACGGATTTCCGCGTGAGAGTATATGGAGAGGAAGCGCGTTTGCAGATAAAGAGCGGACAGTTTGACAGGGCGGCAAAACTGAGAAATGAAATAGTAAAGCGGCTGAACCCGTATTTTGAAACGATACTTCTTGACATGAAAGAAAGAGCGTAAAAAAACTTTCTCTCGGATATTTAACGCACAAAGACGTTGCCGTTTAAATACTATAATAATAAGAATAAAAACAGATGATACAAATTTGTAAAGGCTAATAAAACGCGGTTGAATTTTTTTGGAAAATATTGAAAATCATACTTGACAGGGCATATATTGTGGTGATAAAATATATAGTAACATAAAAAGGATAACATATGGTATATATTAACAAAAAGAAAGGAAAGGCGAAGGAAATGAAGAAATTAATTTCAATGCTGACAGCAACTGCAATGCTTATGTCAGCAACAGCTGCGCTTGCAGCCGCTCCATCGGCATATGACGGTAAGCCGTATCCGGCAGGAGTAGAGACAAGTGACACAGACGGACAGATGAATCTTGCGGTAATCGCTAACGGTGATGTGAAAATCTACGGCGATACAATGTACATCGAGGGAAGTGTTTATTCAAACGGCACAATTTACGGCGGTAACGGTCAGGGCAATGTTATTAAAGGCGCGTTTATTTCAGGAACTGAGAATCAGACTGAAACAGGAGCGGCAGGCGCAACAGCAATTCGCTACGGCTATGTGCATGTAGACGATGACGGAAACACAGACGTTACAAATGCCTACAGTGTAGGATTGGAGCACGAGGGTGCTATTCTTGATAAGAATACAAGCTTTGATTACTCATACACTCCGTATACATATCCGGAGATTGCGAATTATGTAGAAAGCCAGTCTGCAAACCAGTGGCGCGCTGTAGCGACCATTTCTGAGGATACGCATTTTGGTACTCTTTCAGATGTAAACGGCGCAGGTCTTATAATTGACGCAACTGAAAAGGATATTACTGTTGTAGTTGATGAGTTGTCAGTAGGAGCAAATCCGTTTATTCAGGTAGTTGGCGACCATCATGTCAATCTTTATGTAAAGAATTGGGTACAGAATGGCGGCGCAAATGTGAATTTAGGTCTTGCTGTAACTGACGGAAACTACAGCAACTGGGATTTGATTGACCAGTTTGCTTCAAACGCATATCCTATTTATGCGGCAGATGCAAATGGAATCCCACGTCCAAAGCAGGATATAATAGAGAAGCTAAACCCAAATCAGATTGACTTGTATATAGATACTGAATCAGGTGTTTTGAACCTTCAGGGAGCAAAGATTGCGGCAAACATTCATACAAATGCTGAGACTCTTCAAATTGGTATGAACGCTGAAATTTACGGTAATATTGAGTCAGGAGCAACAAGTTTTGAAACTGTTGGTTCAGGCTATATTAACGGTAAAGTTATAGTTCCGAACGCTGCTTCAACAATTCATAACTCAAGCTGTATTCAGGGTCAGCTTATTACAGACACTTTGCTTATCAATGGTGCCGGCTCAATTCTTAATCAGACGGATTCGTTGAACGTTGCAAAGCCTTCAGAGACAAATAAGCCTTCTGATGACAAGAACCTTCACCTTGATATTATCGAGGATGTAGTTTATGTTGTAATCGGTGACGGCAGCAAGCCTCAGTTTACTCTTAATAAGAATACAAACTATAAATGGTCTATTGGTGATTATTCAAAGGTATGGTACGGAACAAACTCATTAAATGAAAATGAGTGGAATCCGGGGTATATGACTGCTGATGATGTAACATTTGACTACAATCAGTGGGGTGCAGTACAGCCTGGTGATGAAGTTATAGTAAAGGCTACTTCGGTTGATGATGCAAACATATATGATACAGCTAAAATTGTATTTGTTGCGTCAGCTGACGATATTCCAAAGACAGACCCAACACCTACTCCGGCTCCGGTTCCGGACGGCGATGAGATTGACCTTAACGGTGTAGGCTATGCTTATATCTTTGGATATGAACCTGAGATAAGCTATGAATATGACGAGGCAACAGGCGGACACCTTGTTGCAAAGGTTCAGATGGCTCCTGAGGACGCTGTAACAAGAGAACAAGTTGCGGCTATGATTATGAGATTGCTTGATCAGAAGTATGACACAAAGAATGTTGAATATGCGCTTACAGATAATATGAAGCAGCATGAGGGCACTTGGTATGCGCGTGGTCTTGCTTATCTTGCAGGCAAGGGTACATTTGATGGTGTAGCATCTGTTGAGACAGGCGCTGTAACAAGAGGCGAGGTTGCTAAGCTTGTAGCTTACGGCTTGAATCTTACAAAGACAACAGAAACTGCATTTGCAGATATAAGCGCTAATCCGTATAAGTCATACATTGAGTCAATGGTTTCATACGGATATATGCAGGGTATGAGCGATACAGAGTTCCAGCCTGACAGAGTTATGACAAGAGCCGAATTCTGCTCAATGTTCAATCACATTATCGGCAGAGAAGACTCGCTTTTGGTAGGTGCTGACGGTACTGAGGTAACACCGCAGCTTTACTCAATAGTTGACCTTGACGGTCATTGGGCAAAGGACGTTATGCTTAAGGCTACAAGTGCTTATGGTGAAGATGGATACGTTGACATTGAAACAAGACTTGCAAATATTAGAAACGAGCTTGATAAGTATGACGCTCAGAAGTGGTTCTAAATAGAAACTTTAAAAGCTTCCGCAAAAATGCGGAAGCTTTTTTCTTGTGAAATATTGACATATCGGATATTATATTGTACAATAAATATATACAATTTTTCGTAAAGAGAGGAAACGGATATGGCTAAGACATACAAATTTTTAGCGTTTGACTTTGGAGCATCATCAGGACGCGCTATGCTTGCGACATTTGACGGCGAAAAAATCAAATTGGAGGAAAAACACCGTTTTTCAAATGACCCTGTCAATATAAACGGTGACTTGCATTGGGACGTTTTGAGGCTGTTTTTTGAAATAAAACAAGGCATTTTAAAATGCGCAAATTCGGGTGACCGTGATATTGACTGTATCGGTATTGATACATGGGCGGTTGATTACGGATTGCTTGATGAAAACGATAAGCTTCTCGGTAACCCTTATCACTATCGTGACACAAGAACAGAGGGAATGTATGATGAAGCGTTTAAAATTGTGCCTAAGGAGGAAATCTTTAAGGAAACGGGTATTGCGTTTAATTGGTTTAATACGCTTTATCAGCTTTTGTCCGCAAAACTTTCGGGTGACAGTGCGCTCAAAAATGCGAAAACAATGCTTATGATGCCCGACCTCCTTAATTTCTTCCTAACAGGAGTAAAGAAGACAGAGTATACAAACGCTTCAACAACACAGTTCTATAACAGTGAAAAGTATGAGTGGTCATATGACATGCTTAAAAAATTCGGCATTCCTACCGATATATTAACAGATGTTATTTTCCCGGGTGAAATTGTCGGAACAGTAAAGCCAGAGTTGGCTGAAGAGTTAGGTATAGCGGAGGTTCCTGTGGTTGCGGTTGCGTCACATGATACAGGAAGCGCTGTCGCGTCAGTACCGGTTGTAGATAAAAAAGACTTTATATACATATCGTCGGGAACTTGGTCGCTTATGGGTGTTGAACTTGATAGACCAAATACAACTGACGGCGCGTTTGAACATAACTTCACAAATGAGGGCGGTGTGAACAAAACTATCCGCTTCCTTAAAAATATAATGGGTTTGTGGCTTATTCAGGAGTCAAAGCGTCAGTGGGCGCGCGAGGGTGAGGAACTGTCGTTTGATGAACTTGAGAGACAAGCGAATGCGGCAGAACCGTTTGCAAGCTTGATTGACCCCGATTATTCCGAATTCCAGACGCCGGGTAATATGCCTAAGCGCATTAAGGAATATTGCCGAAAGACAGGTCAGAAAGTTCCCGAAACAAAGGGCGAGGTTGTAAGATGTATTGCTGAGAGTCTTGCGTTTAAGTATCGCCAGACGGTTGAGGGCATGGAGGACGTTACGGGCAATAAATATAATGTAGTAAATATTGTCGGCGGAGGAATTAAGGATAAGATGATTTGCCAATTTACAGCTAACGCGACAAAGCGTGTTGTAAGCACAGGTCCTGTTGAGGCGACGAGTATAGGCAATGTTATAGTGCAGGCTATGGCAATGGGCGCTATAAAAGACCTTAACGAAGGCAGAAAAGTGGTTAAAAATTCGTTCGATATAGCCGCGTATGAACCTCAGGACAGCGCTGCGTGGGATGCGGCATATGAAAATTGGAAAGAAATAATTCAAAAAGCATAATTTAATCATAATTTAAAAAAAATCTCATAGTATAAACTATGAGATTTTTTAGTGTTTATGGAGGATAAAATTATGGAGTTAGTAAAAGAAAACGTAACGGTAAATCAGGTAAGCTGCAAAGGAAATACACAGGTGCTTGTAGATGAAGATATAATAGTGCCTGACGTAAAGCCGGATATTTTGAAAATTTTGCAGCTGGACGCTGTCTCGTGTATTACTGAAAAAAGCGTGGAAAAGGGAAAAGCAGTCATAAGCGGTAAAGTGGATTTAAAGATTCTTTATATACCTGACAGCGAGAGGGAAAAGATAAAAAGCATTATAACGTCATTTGACTTCAGTCAAAATGTGGACAGTCAGGATATTGACTCGAATATGACTGCTGTAGTCACATCAAATGTTGACAGAGCAGAATTTTCGCTTACAAACAGCCGAAAATTGAGGATAAAGACTATTGTCGGAATAGATTATGAAATTGTTGCGGAGAAAAATGTGGAGATAGCTGTTGAGACTGACGAGGAGAACGTAGAAATTTTGAAGGAGAATATAAATCTGCAAAATTGCATTAATATGTCTGAAACAGAGTTTGGGATTAAGGAGAATATTGAAGTTCCCGCGGGTCAGAGTTCTATATGCGAGTTGTTAAAG
>CAJUEZ010000077.1 GCA_910585485.1 uncultured Clostridia bacterium | reverse complement strand
AATGGGCTAAACCGACAATTCAAAAGCTGATGGACAAGGGTGTGCTTGTTGGTGACGAAGAGGGAAGACTCGGTCTTACAATGGATATGATTAAGGTATTCGTTATAAACGACAGAGCAGGGTTGTATGGAATGCGGAATTATACATCATCTATAACGCCTCAAACAAATTGAAAGGAGATGTATAGTTATGATGAATAGTTTTATACCGTGGGTTGGCGGTAAACGTATTTTAAGAAAGCGTATTATTGAGGAATTTCCGTCGGAGTTTGACAGATACATTGAAGTATTCGGCGGCGCGGGTTGGGTGTTATTTGGTAAAGACAAGCACGCGCCGTTTGAAGTTTTTAACGATATTGACGGCGATTTAATAAATTTATATCGCTGTATAAAATATCACGCTCCGGCATTAAAGGAAGAATTAAAATATATAATACATTCGCGCGAAATATTTAAAAGCTATATTTCACAGCTCCACGCAGAGGGATTAACGGATATTCAGCGTGCGGCAAGGTATTATATAATAATTCGTGGTAGTTTTGGAGCTTGTAAAAAAGATTTTGCGACAGATGTTACAAATTTATCCGGTAAGATTGATTATTTGTCAGAAATACAGAATAGATTACAAAGGGTTGTTATTGAACACAGCGACTTTGAAAAGTTGATAAAGATATATGACAGACCGGGCGCGTTATTCTATCTTGATCCGCCGTACTATGCGGCAGAAAGATATTACAACAGTAATTTTTCTATACCAGACCACGAACGCTTGTTAAATGTGTTAAAAGATATAAAAGGCAAGTTTATATTATCATATAATGCCGATAGTGCTATATTGGAAATGTACAAGGATTTTAATATAATTCCTGTAACACGCTTTAATCAATTATCGTCAGCGTCAAACAATACGGAATATAAAGAAGTTATAATCAAGAATTTTTAAAATATCGTATGTTGATATAAAATAACAAAATTATGTATCAATTGTGACGGTGATTACAGCAAGGCATTTGAAAATGCGGTACAGTTAACAAGACAGCTTATGTTGGAACAGCGTATTGATATTAACCACGTTGTACGGCATTATGACGCAAGCCGTAAGAGTTGCCCGAACAGTATGCGGGAATTGGGCTGGAAGCTCTGGGGCGTATTCAAAGAACGATTAACAGAAACGGAGGAATTAACTATGGGACAGTATGAGAAATTGAAACAGGAAATTGAAAAGGTTAAGCCTATGATATATGATTATATGGACAACAATATGCCTGAATGGGCTAAGCCGACCATTCAGAAGCTGATGGACAAGGGTGTGCTTGTCGGCGATGAGCAGGGACGGCTCGGTCTTACAATGGATATGATTAAGGTATTCGTGATTAATGACCGCGCGGGTCTGTATGATTAATATGTATGGTAAAGCGGAAGCTGTTGTAATGACGGCTTCCGTTTTTTTTGTATTGTAGGAACTATTACTTTGTAATAATATGGATTTATAGATATACAAATTTTATGTCAAGCTATAGAAATATAATTTTGACAAAATAATGAAATTGTGTTAATATAAATTGGTACGAAAGATAAAATAGGCGTGTGCTTAGTTTAGAAGGAGCGTTTTTTTATGAAAAAAGAAGTTTTAATTAATTCATTTTCTTTAGTGTTTGGAATAGGAGTATTTTGTGCAGTATTTCTCTATGATAATTTAATTTGCAGTATTTTGGAGGCGCTAGCAATTGCGCTGATAACTGCTAATATTATTAATTTATTTGATGTTTTATTGTTAAAAAAAGAGGGATTAGATAATAATTTGCAAATATATGGGATGGGACAAGCAAAGGATAAGAAAATAAATTATAGAAACAGTAAAAAACTTAATTTATTATTTCATACAGCTAATAGCACATTAAAGTCATATGATAGTGATTTTGTGGAAGCGGTTATAAATAATAATTGTAATATATGCTTAATTGTAACTTCACCAGATGTAATGGATAGCGATAGTATGAATAAAGCATTATGTCGTAATATAGATGCTAAAAAGGAAGTGGATGAGGTTACTAAATTCATTAGAGAAATGGAAGAAACAATAAGATCTAGACAATATAAAGGGAAAGGAAGCATAAAACTTTATTATTCATGCCATTATCCGACAGGAAGCATAGAACTATGCGATGATAAATATTGCTACATAACCCCATATATACCACATTCAAATAGTTCTAAATCATACTTTTTAACATTTAAAAGAGAAAGTAGTGTTTATAAACGTTATGAAGAAGCGTTTAGCAATGTATTAAAGGAAGCTCAAATTATAGAGGACTGTGATTTTGAAAATTAATACAGCTTGTAAAGAAATCATATCGGATATGACAGATATAAAAGGAATTGATGTGTAGAAATCTCAAGAAAAGTTGTCGAAAAGTTGTCAAAATATAGTGATTGGCTCTAGTATACGATTTTAATATACTTCAAATCCCTCCTTCTCCGCCAAAATGAAGTCCTGAAAACCGCATAGGTAAGCGGTTTTCGGGGTTTTTACTTTCTAACAAAAACGGTGTTTGTCCGTTGTCTGTCCGTTATACGGATTTTATACGTTTACTGCTCACTTCATTGTGTAATTTATTGTCCGTTACAAAAGATTAAAATTTTCTGCAACGGCTTCACTTGCAATAGCCTGTGAACGCCTGAATGAGTGAGCGTAGATATTAAGCGTCGTGCTTGCCATACTATGCCCCATACAGGCTTGAACGGTTTTAACGCTTGCGCCGCTGTCAATTAAAAGACTTGCATTAAGATGTCTGAAACTGTGAATATTTACATATCTAAGTCCCTCACGCTCACAAAACTTATGAAGCCACGAATTAGGCGATAACGGCGATAATACGCCGCCAAATTCATTTCGGAATACAAAGTTGTTTTCCTCCCACTTCGTACCAAGACGGAGCACTTCATCAGCGTAAAAGTCTTTCAATTTGTGTAAATAGCCGAACACAATTTCAGGCAGTTTAAGACTTCTTTGTGATGTTTCCGTTTTTGGAGTGTCCAAAACAATGCCCTCAGCTTTTGTATAGTATAATGCCTTGTCAATCGTTATAATATGATTGATAAAATCAACATTATCCCACGTCAGACCGCTTAACTCTCCTCTGCGGAAACCACTGTAAATTGCTAATATAAAGTAGCATTGATATACTAATGAAGCCTTTTCTACAAGAGTATCAATAAATACTTGCGCTTCTTCAAGAGTATAAATATCACGTTCCTTAGCCTTACCTGTGGAAATATTTGCTCTTGTGCAGGGATTGCGGCTCATCATATCAAGTCGGATTGCATACTCAAATACAGTTGAAACATATGATATGTAATTTTTAATGGTTTTTGCCGCCATTGGTTTATAACCTTTTGCTTCGTTTCCGTTTTTCAGCGTCTTAATGAGCGCTTGAATATCTCTCGGTGTAATTTTATCAAGCCGCTTATGACCTATTTCCTCATCAATACGCTTTTTGATATGCTCCATTTTATACATTGTTGTTTTCTTGTATTTTGGTTTTGCATAATCCTCAATCCATTGGTCTGAAAATACTGAAAACTTTACGGCTGATGTTATATAGCCGTTGGCGCACGCTTCCTCAAATATTACTGCTTGACGGTTGAGTTCTTTTTCAAGCTGTTTTGGTGTCATTTTCTTGTCAGGTTTCCAAGTCATAGATTGTTCAACTTGATTTCCGTCTGCGTCGTATCCGCAGGACACTCTTATCTGATAACTGTTACCTCGTTGTCTAATGGTTGCCATTGATAAATCTCCTTTCAATATTTATCTGAGACATACCCTCTGTACCTTCATTATAACGCCGATACGGAGGGTAGTCAACATAATTTTTTATCTCTCCATATTCCTGTCCCGTTTTTTGGACTTTTGTATGAATTTTTCCCACATATCGCGGAGCTTGAATTTGTCAATAAATTCAAACAGCTTGTCAATTAGCTTTTGTAATCTCTGTATTTCATTTTCGAGCTTTGAAATTTTAAGTTTACCGCGCAGGCTTTTTAATTCAGACAATTCGCTGTTTTGTTCTGATATGGTTTCTTTCAAATCCTCATTTTCACTTTCCAAAAGCTTCACCTTTGCTTTTAAGAAGCTGTTATTTTGCCTGTTTGAATAATACTTTTTAGACGTATTTTGGAGTGTGTCAAAATCCTCGCTCTTGATTTTCACCTTATCGGAAAACATTACCTTTTCAACAGGAATTTTATCAATATCCTTGATTTTTACTTCCTTGTCCGATAGCTTTTTAAGCTCTGATTGTTTATCAGTTATCTCATCGTTAAGATTAGATAATTGTTTTGTCTTTACGGTTAATTGCTCCTCAATTTCTGCAACTTCCTCCATTCGTTTTTGGAGCTTGTATTCCTCCACAGATAAATTACTGCGTTTTATGCCTTTATTCTCGCGTTCAAGTCCGTGTTCTGTCATACACTCCGTAAGCCGTTCCTTTTCACTGTCAATCCACAGCTTGGCACAGGTGTTCAGCTTGCCCTCACTCTTAAACCCTTGCTGTTCCAAAGCCTTTGACAAGGAATTTCTTGTTGATAATCCTCTTTTGCTTTCTGTTGCAACAGGTATAAAATCAATATGTAAATGCGGCGTGGCTTCGTCCATATGGATAACGGCATTGAAAATGTGTATATTGGGATTGCCCGCTTGCAGCTTCTCATAAAATTCTTGCAGAATTTTAGCGGCTTGTTCTCCGTCTTCTGTTCCTACCGCCGTGTCTGTCATATCGCCTATTTGGAATATAACCTCATAAAACAGCTTTTCCTGTTTGGATAGCCGTATATGTTCGTAATAGTCAGAAATACATCGGTCTTTACGTTTTTGTTTGGCGTTGTATTCAGATAACGGTTTGTTAAATAATTCGTGATATGCTTCGTGAATATCTTGTTTGCATAGAATTATGTTATCCTTTGTACGGTTTTGGTTTACATTGGCGGCGTAAAATTCACGGTTGTTATGACGTATGCTGCCCTTGCCGATAATTCCGCTAATGCTCTTTTGTGTACTCATTTTGTGTCACCTCCTATGATGTGTTTTCTGCACCGATAGGTGCGGTTTTGTTACTTTTGTAAAAAGTAACGCAAAGACGCTTTTGTCATAATTCCTGCGGACTTATAACAAAACCTTGCGCTCTTGCAGAGGGCTTTTCGATAATACAGACGTATTATCGAGGTACTGCCTTGCAGTACCGTAATGCGCTGACGCGCATTATCCACACGCCGTTACACGCTGATACACGCCTGTTATAACAATGGCGTGTAGGCGTGTAATTCTGATATAGCCTACGGTTTCGGCGTGTGTATGGCGTGTTTTACACGCCATATATAGGACGCGGAATATCTTTTACATATATTCCGCTGAAACCGCGAACACGTTTGTTATCGCGGTTTAGAATATTGTAATCATACCTGATACAATATTTATTTTGATTGGCTTTCAGCCAACAAATAACCGTTTCACGCTTTAACGGTGTAAGTGCGTTTTGT
>CAJUEZ010000076.1 GCA_910585485.1 uncultured Clostridia bacterium | reverse complement strand
TAGGTTTCCGTATATTTTTTTACCTTACTGTAACATTTCTATTGTAATCCTACATTTTACAAAAATGAATATACAAAAATCCCATTGACATTGCCATATAAATTTTGTACAATGATTTATATATAGGTGGTGATTACTTGAAAAAGCTATTAATAATACTATGCGCGCTATGCTTGTGCGCGCCGCATGTATTTGGCGCTTACAGCGTGGAAATAGATGATAATACATATGTTTCTGACTGTGTTTACATTAATCCGAGACCTTTATGGGACAAGGTGGCAGCCGAAACAATAAATCTAAAACAGGGTAAAATAATCTTTTACGCGGGCAGACCAAACACACCGTTTCAAATAGAAGCGGCTGTTATGCCTTTAAATACATACGACAAAACGATTACATACAAATCCGAGGATGAAAGCATCGCTCATGTTGATAAAAACGGCGCTGTTACTCCCACGGGAAAAATCGGAGACACTATGATAGATATACGATGCGGCAAAGCCTTCGCAAAATTCAAGGTACGGGTTGTAAAAGGTGTAGACAGCGTTTCCATGTCGCAAAGTTCCATGACGCTTTATGCCGACAAGCCGGTAACCGCGCAGCTTGAACCTATCTTTACACCGTCAGACGCGACAATACGCGATGTGAAATGGTACAGCGAAGACGAGTCTGTAGCGTTTGTTGATAAAGAAGGATTGGTATACCCATGCGGCATAGGTTCTACTGATATTTACGCCGTTACCGAAGACGGAGGATTCAGGGCTAAATGCAGCGTTACAGTCACTACGTGGGAAAAACGTAAAGAATCCATACCTGTTGTTTACACAGACTATGACATTTCGCTTGACGACCTTGCTGACGCTCAAATGACTGCCTCTCCGACAATATTCACAAATGCCATATATCCGGCTCAAAGGGAGGAAGTTATACAGTACTCAAATCCCGAAAATCTTATTTCTGGATATGAAAAATATCAGTTTATGAACCTCAGCGCTTCAAACGAAGTGGACGCTTCAATGCTTGACTTATATCTCAGCGGAAAAGGTGTTTTGGACGGACAAGGCTCAACGTTTAAATCCGCCGCGGATTCTAATAATCTCAGCGAGGTATACCTTGTAATACACGCATGTCTGGAATCGGGCAATGGTACCTCAGAACTTGCCTCCGGCATTGATTATAACGGAACTACTGTATATAATCTTTTCGGCATAGGAGCGGTGGATTCTTCTCCTATAGAAGGCGGAGCACAATATGCCTACGAACACGGCTGGACGAGTATCGAAAAGGCGATAGAAGGCGGAGCTCAGTGGATAAGCGATAATTATATAAATAATTCAAAATATGAGCAAAACACGCTTTATAAAATGCGATGGAATCCGGTACAGCCTGCTTCTCACCAATATGCTACCGATATTGCGTGGGCTTCAAAACAGGCGCATGATATGAGCGGCATGTTTGAGGCATTTCCATCAGCAAAATATCATTTTGAAATACCTGTTTTCTCCGGACAAAACAGATTGCAAATTCAATAAAATATCAGAAATAACAGCGGCATGCGTCCTTTTTGCATGCCGCGCAAAAAAACGTATTAAACCGAAAAATAAAATAATAGACTAAAAATAGGTTTTGGAGTATATGATAATATTAATATATTTCTCGTTGATTAACTTCTGAAACCTATTTTATTTAAATACTTAATTTTCGAGGCAATATTAATAAAGAATGCGGGTGGACATTATGAAAATATTAAAAATCAATTTGAAAAAGTTTTCGGATTTTCTAATAAGACTCACAGGCGATGATATAGGGGTATACGCGGCGCAGGCGTCTTTTTTTATTACTATTTCCGCGATTCCCTTTCTCCTTCTTGTATTCACATTGATGAAGTCTTTTATTCAGCTTGACAAAGAGACAATTCTCCATACAGTAAATTCTTTTGCGCCCGCCGAAATAAGCATGCTGCTGTCAACAATCATAGATGAACTGTTTGATAAAACCGCGTCAATTTCCGTGATTTCAATTTCCGCTATATCCACACTATGGCTTTCCTCAAGAGGTGTTATGGCGCTTTACACAGGTCTCAGCAAGGTGTATCACACACACAGGCGCAACTATCTTTACAGCCGGGTTTTATCAATTATTTATACTCTCGCCTTTATCGCCGCGCTTATACTGACAATTGTATTTTTCGGTTTTGGAAACAGGCTTGAACACTTTATCAGCGGACGATCCGCTATTCTGTCAGCGATTTTCAGTTTTTTCCTACGCGGGAAAATACTTATTTTTACTGTGTATTTGACATTTATATTCGCTCTCGCGTATAAATTTTTGCCAAAAAGCAGCGGCAGCTTTAAATCGCAGCTTCGGGGCGCGTTTTTCGCAGCCGCGGGTTGGATGGCTTTTTCGTTTATTTACTCAATATATATTGAAAACTTTTCAAATTACTCGTATGTATACGGTTCTCTTGCAGCGGTTGTGTTGTTAATGCTTTGGGTTTATTTCTATATGAATATATTTCTTTTCGGCGCTCAAATAAATAAAATGTATTCAGATGGATTTTTTAAAAAATAACCCTATCATTTTACTTGGATTTATGATATAATATTTTATATGCCGCAATAAATTACAGAATAATATTTGTTAGCTGCGGATAATCGGAATATTCTATTTGAAGGAGGCGGGTAAAATGATTTTTGACACTATTGTTTTTAATCAGAATGAGCTTGACAACGCTTTAAAAAGCGGTATTTCATCAATAGCCCTTTGTGATAATGATTTTATCCTTCCTTTCTCACCGAATATATCGTATACAACTATAGGTTCTGTAAACGCGATAATAGATATGACAAAAGAGGATTTTTATACAAGCTCTGCCTCCTCATACTTTTTGTCAAGCTATTTTATGACGTCATACAGGTATAGATACGAGTATGAGTACTCGACTGGAACAAGTTTTTCCTCGTCGTATGCAACCTCATATTCAGCGTCTTATGCCGCTTCATATGTTTCGTCTTACCAAACCTCCTACACCTCCTCTTACAGCAATTTATCCGCGCTTTCTCTTCTGTCAGCGGAGGAGTCTGAAACACAAGAGGGAAAATGTATAATGGTAAACGGATACGGAATTAACTTAATATAGGTGAATTATGAACGCAATACATATAAACTGGACAAAACCCTTCATTAATAAATTTAATCGTCCTTATGAAGTTGAGGATTTTGAAATCCTTACGACCATTTTATCTGCGCTTAAATGGCGGGAAAAAAACGGTTCTATTAAAATGGTTACAGACTCCGCGGGGATAGAGTATTATAACAAAATAGGTCTTTCACCGATATGGGACAGCATGGAAAACGTTCTTGACGATATTGACGTAAATTCCTCTGTATTCTGGGCGGCAGGTAAAATCTTCGCGCTGAGGCGGGAGAACGCTCCGATAGCTATGATTGATACTGATTTTATAGTATGGAAAACTCTCGATACTGATAAAATGTCCGATGTGAATATCATTCATTTTGAGGATTTATACCCCGATGTATATCCGCCAAAAGAACATTTTAATATAAACGGATATGTCTTTGATGATGATTTTGACTGGAATTTAAAAGCGTGCAATACAGCGTTTTGTATTATAAAAAACAATGACTTGCTAAAATATTACACTGACGAGTCAATTAAATTTATGCGCGGAACGAAAGAAGAAAATGATTATCTGACATATATGGTATTTGCGGAGCAAAGACTTCTTAATATGTGCGCTAAAAAAATCAACGCTTCCGTTTCGGCATTTTCAAATCTTGAAAGATTGTTTACAGACGGAGAAAATTGTTTTACGCATACATGGGGAATGAAACAGCAAATGCGTGATAACGGCGCTCTCAGATACGATTTTTGCCGGCGGTGTATAAACAGAATAGTGCATGAATACCCGCATATGTATGAGATAATGAAGAATATAGAAAATCTTAAACAGTATTTTTAGAGATACTGTTTTTTTCTTTCCTTTCTGCGCATAATAAGCGTAAAGGAGTGAAAGTATGAATTTTATAAAAATAATATTAACATCAATCGGGTCTTTAATGGTACTATTCTTTTCCACAAAAGTAATAGGCAACAAACAAATGTCAGAACTGAGTATGTTTGATTATATCAACGGTATAACTATTGGCTCAATAGCCGCGGAAATGGCTACCTCACTCGACGGTGAATTTTATTATCCACTGCTCGCAATAGTTATGTACACAATTATTATATGGTTTATATCATATATCAGCGAAAAAAGTCTGAAATACCGCCGCTTCTTTACGGGACGCTCAATAATGCTTGTTGAAAACGGAAAATTCTACCCTAAAAATTTCCGAACCGCCAAAATTGATATTAATGATTTCCTTGTACAATGCCGTCTGAACGGTTTCTTTAATACTAACGACATTCATTCCGCAATCCTTGAAGAAAACGGCAAAATCTCTTTTCTTCCAAAAGCCTATGCAAGACCTGTTAACACACAAGACCTGAATTTAGCAGTCAATGATGACGCGGCTCGCCATACTGTTATACTTGACGGACAGATTATGTTTGAAAATTTAAAGTATACCGGTAATAACAAGCAATGGCTTGAAAAGGAACTGCAAAAACAAAAAGTGGGAAACATACAGGACGTTTTTCTCGCGGAATGTGACGCGGATAATGTATTATATATTTACCGTAAAACGGAAGACGCTCCAAAGAACGATCCTTTTCAATAATATAAACAGCAAAAAACAGGTTTGTATTTTTAATACAAACCTGTTTTACTTTAATCAGCTTACTCGTCAATCTTAACTGTCCAGCCAAATTCATCCTTAATTTTGCCCCACTGGATACCTGTAAGAGTATCATAAAGCATCTGAGAAACCTCGCCGATTTTACCGTTGTTAACAGTCATTACAGTATCGCCGTATTTCAGTTCGCCAATCGGAGATATAACAGCGGCAGTACCCGTACCCCATGCTTCCTCCAATTTGCCTGCTTTATAAGCTTCTACAAGCTCGTTAATTGAGAGTCTTCTTTCTGAAACTTTATAACCTTTTGACTGTAAAAGTTCAATAATTGACATTCTTGTAATACCGCTTAAAATTGAGCCTACAAGTGCCGGAGTTACAATTTCTCCGTCAATCTTAAAGAATACATTCATTGAGCCAACTTCCTCAATGTATTTCTTCTCAACACCGTCAAGCCACAATGTCTGAATATAGCCCTGAGCCTCAGCTTCCTCCTGACCCTTCAGAGAAATAGCGTAATTCGCGCCCGCTTTAGTGAAACCTGTTCCGCCCACTACCGCGCGGACATACTTCTGCTCAACAAAAATCTTTACAGGTTCAATACCGTTTGGATAATACGCGCCCACAGGCGAAAGAATTATTGCGAATATAAGATGCTTTGCCGGATGAACTCCTACGTGAACATCGTTCGCAAAAATATATGGTCTGATATATAATGATGTTTCAGGCTGTGACGGAACCCAATCCGCGTCAACCTTTACAAGTTCCTTAATTGCTTTAATTGCAAATTCCTCGTCAATCAAAGGAATACAAAGTCTTTCGCAAGAAACATTCATTCTTGCCATATTCTTTTCAGGACGGAAAAGCTGTATCGAACCGTCAGCT
>CAJUEZ010000075.1 GCA_910585485.1 uncultured Clostridia bacterium | reverse complement strand
AATCATATCGTAATAATCCGGACTCCTACCTGTATCATTAAAATGCGCCATAAGAGTATCTATAGCCGCCGGCGCCATCGCCGCGCCCATATTACTTATATCTGTCACTCCCTTATCAATGACTTTTCCCGTTGTCACATGGGTAATACGCGGACCCGTACCTTCGGATGCAAGCACAGCGCAGCCTGCTCCTGTCACCGTCCACTGCGCGGAAGGCGCGCGCTGCCCGCCATATTCAAGGGGATTCCTGAATTGTTTTTCTGATGAGCAAAAATGACTTGACGTAAGACACATTGCGTAGTTTGCGAACCCGCCGCTGACCAGCATACCGCCTATCGACATACTTTCCGTCATAGTGGAGCACGCACCGTAAAGTCCTAAAAACGGTATATCCATGTCGCGAACGCTATAATGCGCGCCGACACACTGATTCAGCAAATCTCCCGCAAGTATATAATTTATGTCGCTTTGCTTTAAATTCGCCTTCTCCAACGCGAGCAGAGCCGTTCTTCTTTGAAGGGTGCTCTCTGATTTTTCCCACGACTTTTCTCCCAGAGTGTCATCGGAAAGAATTTGGTCAAAGTAATTTCTTAACGGTCCTTTTCCTTCTTTTACTCCAACAATGGACGCTGTTTCTATGATTATCGGCTCTTTTTCCAGCTTGACTGTTTGTTTACCTATTCTACTCATAAGTTCATCTCCTTTTTTCATTAGTTTTTACTGTGAATTTTATTTTATACAAAAAAATCCGCCTTACGCGATTGACGCAAATAAAGCGGAATAAAAAATCAGTGTTTATTGTCTTTTCGCCATCCGTAATTTCAGGCATATTTTACCGATTTGAATCATACCGGATTTATCACGGAAAGAGCAGAGCGTTCTTTGATAAAATGCTCCTCAAAACGTTTTTTTATATCATCAAAAGTTACTGAATTATAAATGTCATAATAATTGAAATAATCAATACCCATAAACAGATATTGTATAAAAGTTACGGCATAATTTTCCACATCGTTCTGCATGCGGATATATTCTCCCCAAATCACTTTCTTTATTCTTTCAAAATCCTCTTGTGAAAGTCCCTCTTTCTTAACTCTTTCAATCTCATTTATAACAGCGTCATAAACCGCTCTCGGGTCTGAACTTTCTCCTTCTATTGAAGAATAGGCATAATATGGCTGCATTGTGTATTCAATTCCGAAAGAATTGTTTATAAGTCCTTTCTCATATAAATCTTTGTAAAGTTTTGAACTTTTTCCGAAAAGCATTTTCAAAAGAATATTTACCTCTATATTCTTTTTCAAAAGTCTGTCTCCGTCAAATCCGGTGTCAACATCCTTAAATCCCATCATAAACAGCGGCATAGACACGCTTAAACTCTTCTCGGAATAATTTTTTGCTATCGCCTTTGGCTCGTCAGGATAAACCTTTTTTATCTCCTCGCTGAAAGGCTCATTTTTCTTGACTCCGTTTTCTATCACTTTAGAAATTTTCATCGCGTCCACATCACCTATTACCACTATCGACATATTAGACAGGTTATAAAATGTGTTATAGCACTTATAAAGATATTCACTCGTTATGTGGCTGATACTCTCCACTGTGCCGGCGATTTCTTTTTTGACCGGATTATTCTTATAAAGACAATTTAAAAAGTTAAAAAACACCTTCCAATTTCCATTGTCATCATACATTCTGATTTCCTGACCGATTATCCCCTGTTCCTTCTGCACGCTCTCTGCTGTGAAATACGGACTTTGCACATAGTCCATTAACGTTTCCAAATTTTCCTCAACATTTTCAGTCGCCGAGAAAAGATAAGCTGTTATATTGAATGATGTAAACGCGTTCGCGTTTCCTCCGTATTTTGCAAATTTGTCGAAAACATTACTTCCGTCCGGCTGGTCAAACATTTTATGTTCAAGATAATGCGCTATACCATCAGGGACTTCAGTAAGTTCACTTTCCCCCGGAACGACAAATTTTGAGTCTACAGAGCCGTATTTTGTGCCGAAAATAGCGTAAGTTTTACTATAATCTTTTTTTGGTATTATATAAACGTCCAATCCTGAGGAATGTTCTCCGTAGTACATTTCCTCTCCCGTTATACTGCTCTTTTTATATTTAAGTTCCATTTACGCTTCCTCCTTTCCCGCAAGAAAATACACTGTGTCAAGTTCTGTCTTTTTAGCGACTCTTACAACATCGTCTATCGTTATCTTGCTTATCTTTTCTTTTAAAGTATCTATATTATAATCCGTTCCCGATACTCTCTGACCAAGATAAAATATCTGAAGCATTCTTTGATTATCTTTATATGATTCAAGATCATTCTCGATAGACTTAATGCTCGATAAAAATTCAAGTTCCGAAACCGCTCCGTTTTTAATATTTTCAAGCTGAGCGATTATCTCATCATGCGCCTTCTTAAAATTGTCAAATTCAATACCCGCGTTTACAAACATAATACCTTTATTTTTCACAAGAGAACTTGAGGCATAATAGCAAAGACTTAATTTTTCTCTGACGTTATTAAACAGCTTTGAATGCGCACCGCCGCCATATATGCTGCTCATCACCATAAGAGCAGGATAGTCGCTGTCATCAGCCTTCACTCCCGTTTTAAAACCCATTGACAGTTTGCCCTGAGCCACTTCCATTCTGTCGGTAACATTTTTCACATCTCCCTGTTTTACAAACATCTGAGATTGTGGCAAAGAGGCTTCCTTAAAGCTTACAGACGATGTGAATCTCTTTATCTCATCCGCCACTCCGTTTATATCGCACTCTCCGCACACATATATGTCTATAACAGATGAGGTTATTATGTTTTCATAATGCGCCTCAAGCGATTTATCGTCTATCGAGTCAATACCTTCGGCTGTTCCAAGTATAGAAAGCGCGAAACTGTCGCCTTTGCACATTTCTTCTCCGCAGCGCTGCATCGCGTATAATGCCTTGTCGTTCATCTCTGCCAAAATTCTGTCCTTAGCATTTTTCTTTTCCTGTTCCAAAATGTCAGCTTTAAACACTGCCGGCTCAAATATAACCGACATAATCAGCTTTGTCATTGATGATACAAGTTTCTCGCCGTTTGCGGAATATTTATCGGAAATGGTTTCCCCTCCGAAATATATGATATTATCGTCACCCATTTTCAGCGGGTACGCTACGAGATGCGCACCGTAAAGATTTTCAAGATACTGCGCTACAGATTCGCTGTCAGGGCACAATTTGCAGCCTCTTTTCATAACATAAGGCAAAAGAGCATTCTTTGATACTTCATCTTCGCTAAGCTTTCTGTGCATATAAACTCCTATTGTGGTGGTCTTAAGCTTCGTCATCGGTATATGATACAGATTTATATTGGAATTTATTTTTAAACAATCCATCAGTATTCTCCTTTACTTTTTTCCTATATTTTACTCCAAATTTTTCTATATGTCAACCGACATAACACTCAACATCACGAAGCGTCATATTCTGATGAAGGGCGAGATTAATGCCGTTTGCGACAGCCTTTGAGGCTCGTTCTATTACAAGGTCAATATCCTTTGTTGTCACCATAAGAGGCGCCAATTCTTCAGGAATCTCTACCTTTGAAATAGTTGACGCGTCAATAACAGTCGGCATTCCTATAGCAATAACTTTGACTCCTGTGTTTTTTTCATTCAGTCCCTCCCTGTTATTGCCCACTCCGGCACCGGGCTGTATGCCTGTGTCAGATATTTGGATAGTCGTGCTGACACGCTGTATATCTGCCGCCGCAAGCGCGTCTACGGCAATAATAAGCTGAGGTTTCACACGTTCTGTCACAGCCTTAATTATATCAGCCGTTTCAATACCGGTAGTTCCTAAAACTCCCGGAGCAATCGCGCATACACCGCTTATATTATCGCCAAGCAAATCGCTCATATTTTGTTTTATATGATGCGTTACAAGCAGTTTTGACACAACGCTTGTTCCGAGTGCGTCAGGTGTTATATCCCGATTTCCCAGTCCTACCACAAGAGTAAGAGAATCACTTTTTATATTCGCCATACCGCGAATTTCATCCGCTATTATATTACATACCTTTTCATATACGTCCAGACTGTATTTTAAATCGGGCGCGTCTATGGTGACATAACTGCCTATCGCTTTGCCCAATGCCTTGCTTCCATTTTCATTTGTTATTTCAACACGCGTAATACCTATTCCGTCCGCCTCTTCAACGCTTGATATTACTCCGTCAATCTGCGTAGCGTTTTTCGCCTGTTTTTTACTGAGTTCATGAGCCTCAACCGCAAGGTCCGTTCTTATATTTTTCACTTTTATCTCTCCTTGTTTTTTTGTTTAGCTTTTGACAAAAGAGATAGAATTATACAAAAAAAGACCGCCGCCGCGGTCTTTAATACTATTTAAGCGCATTCTCTATACAGTTTTTAAGTTCTTCCTTGTCATTGCATTTATATTTAATCTGAGAATCCTCATTCTCTTTTATTAAAATCAATGTCGGTGTTTGTCCCTGAGCTATAAGTTCCTGAACATTATCCGTATCAATATTCCTTATTTTGAAATCAACTTTATTCTTGTACTCTTTCTGCAATTCATCAAGCACTTTATTCGTTTCATCAAAGTTTTCATCGCTATTCGATATAAAGTACATAAATGTTGGTTTGTTGGCTTGTTCCTCGACTTTCTTTTTACATCCACAGCCTGAAATCATACTTACAGCAAGTACAGAGGCTGATATAATCGCGATTACTCTTTTTATTTTCATTTTTGCTCCTCACCTTTCGTCTGTATTCTTATTATATCTAAAGCCCTGTTGGCTATTTTATTATAGCGTTCGGCTTTATTTCTTATTTTTTCTCCCAAACCTTCTATAATACCGAAATTTGCGTTCATTGGCTGAAATTTTGTATTGCTCGCATTTGAAATATAAAGCGGCAGAGCGCCTATACATGTTTTCGCGTCAGGCTCAAACATTTTCTCTCCCTTTAAAAGCGCCACCATATTATATCCCGCGAGTATTCCGCTTGACGCGGATTCAACATATCCCTCAACTCCGGTTATCTGACCCGCAAAAAATATTTTCGGGTGTTTTTTCATACGATAGTATTTATCAAGCGTCACAGGTGAATTTATATAAGTGTTTCGGTGCATAACACCGTAACGCACAAACTCCGCGTCTTCCAATCCCGGTATCATGGAAAAGACTCGTTTCTGCTCGCCCCATTTAAGATTTGTTTGAAAACCGACAAGATTATAAAGCGTGCCTTCCTTATTGTCCTGACGCAGCTGAACAACGGCGTATGCGTCGTCTTTTCCCGTCTTTGGGTTTACAAGTCCGACAGGCTTTAACGGTCCGAATACAAGCGTCTGCTCTCCACGCTTTGCCATGACCTCGACAGGCATGCACCCTTCAAAGACTTTCTGATTTTCAAATTCCTTAAGTTCGGCTGTATCAGCGGTTATAAGAGCGTTATAAAACTCGGTATATTCTTCCTTAGTCATAGGACAATTTATATAATCGGCAGTCCCCTTGTCATACCTTGCCGCCTTAAAAACCTTATCATATTGTATGCTTTCCGCTGTGACAATAGGAGCGGCAGCGTCGTAAAAATACAACTCGTCCCCACCCGCCAGTTTTTTGATTTCACTCGCCAGAGAATCGGAGGTAAGCGGTCCTGTGGCAATAATAGTGTAGTCGTCAGTATTGATACTTGTTACCTCTTCATTTATAACCGTCACAAGCGGATGTGATTTTATTTTGTTTGTGATATACTCTGAAAACACATCACGGTCAACCGCCAAAGCTCCGCCCGCCGGCACACGGCTTATATCCGCCGCCTCCATCATGACAGAGTCAAAAAGACGCATCTCTTCTTTTAAAAGTCCGCAGGCATTTTCTATTCTGTCAGCTTTAAGAGAATTTGAGCATACAAGTTCGGCAAAGTTTTTATTTGTATGCGCCGGAGAATACTTTTTCGGCTTCATTTCATAAAGTTCGGTCTCTATTCCATTTTTCACAAGCTGCCATACAGCCTCGCACCC
>CAJUEZ010000074.1 GCA_910585485.1 uncultured Clostridia bacterium | reverse complement strand
AGAAAAGGTAAAGTTAGACGTGCCAAGCTTTATTATCTGCGTGACAGAGTTGGTAAAGCAGCGAAGGTTAAGGAAAGAATCTAATTCCTTAATAAATAAAAAAAGGGACATTTATTTGTCCCTTTTTTATCTTTAAACTTTCATACAAATTTAATGATTTATTCATTATATGTTAATATGTGTATAATATAATTATTAGTAACTTGTGAAACAGGAGGAATGTAATATGAGTGAAGACCAAAAAAACTCACAAAATAATGAGGAATCTAAAAAAACAGACTCTACGGCGGAAGAAAAAGCCTCAAACGTCTCCGCTGAGGAAAGTATCGCAAAGTCGGACAAAGAAAACAAGAAAGAGAAGAAAGAAAAAAGCGTAGGACGTGAAATTTGGGAATGGGTATACACAATAGCTATTGCTATCGCTATCGCTATGCTTATAAAAGGGTTTGTTTTCGATATTGTAAAGGTAGACGGTTCAAGCATGTTCCCCACTCTTGTAAATAATGACAGACTGATTGTCACAAAGCTTGGATATAAGCCTAAACAGGGTGATATAATCATACTTGACAGCGAGTACAAAAACCGTGAAGAGTATTTTGACAAACTTGCCGATTCAAAGAATAAAGAAGAATTATCGGCAGTCGAAAAGTTTTTCTCGCAAGGCAAAGTAAAGAAAAAATACTATGTAAAAAGAATAATCGCTATGCCCGGACAGACTGTAGACTTGGTTGACGGTAAAGTTTATGTAGATGGCGAAAAACTTGAAGAAGAGTATTACAGCGGAACAACATCGCCTATTAACGGCTCAGAAATAGAGTATCCATTTACCGTGGACGAAGGACACGTCTTTGTCATGGGTGACAACAGAAACCACAGTAAAGATAGCCGTTCAAGCGATCTTGGTCAGGTTCCGTTTGAGGCTATTTTAGGCAAATCACAGTTAAGAATATGGCCGCTTAATGATATAAGCATTACAAAATAATAAAACATATACGTTGGGAATTGCAATTTTATGTAATTCCCAATATATAAATGGTGAGGTAAATATGCAAAATCTACAAAACCTACAGTGGTATCCGGGACATATGGCAAAAACGCGCCGTATGATAGAAGAAAATCTGAAACTAATTGATGTGGTTGTTGAAATACTTGACGCTCGTATTCCATATTCGGGACGCAACCCGAATTTTGACGACATAATAAAAAACAAACCGCGTCTTCTTGTTCTTAATAAGGCAGATTTGGCCGATAAAAATCGTACAATGCAATGGCTTGAATGGTATGCCACTCAGGGACTCAAAGTTATTCCTATAAGCTGTGCAACGGGAAGCGGAATCAATACTGTATTGAATGAAGCGAGAGTTCTTATTCAGGATAAAATCAACCGCGAAAAGGAAAAGGGACGCAACCGTACTTTGAAAATAATGATGGTAGGTATACCAAATGTCGGAAAATCAAGTTTAATAAATCGCCTTATCGGCAAAGCAAGCACAAAAACCGGCGACAAACCCGGCGTAACGCGCGGAAAACAATGGCTTAGAATTAAAGGTGATACAGAACTTTTGGATACTCCCGGTATTCTTCCGCCCAAATTTGATGATCAGTCAGTCGCTATGCGGCTTGCATACACAGGCGCTATTAAAGATGAAATTATGAACACCGAGCTTCTTGCCTATTCATTATGTGATTACCTTCGTGACAATTATGCGGACGCGCTGTGTGCCCGATATAAACTTGACAGTGTCGCAGGACTTGAAGGATATGAGATTTTGGAAATGATAGGAAAAAAACGCGGATTCGTTATTTCCGGCGGAGAAATTGACATGGAACGCGCCTCAAATATGGTGCTTGACGAACTTCGAGGAGCTAAAATCGGAAATATAACGCTCGAAACTCCCAACGATATAGCAAATAATTAAATATGACAAAAAAACGTCCTCTCTAAAGGACGTTTTCTTTGTAGGACATTATTTATTTAATAATGAATTTATCAAGTTCTTCCATAAACTTTTCGCATTCATCAGAATGTACTTCAACCTTAATAGGCTTAGATAGATCCAAACTGAAGATACCCATAATTGACTTAGCGTCAACAACATATCTTCCCGATGTCAAATCCACATCAAAATCATACTTGCTTACGATATTCACGAAGTCTTTTACGTCGTTGATAGAACTTAGTAACAAATTGAATGTTTTCATAATAATTATTCCTCCCTTATTCGTGCGTTTAGCCTATTTTGTAATTTCTTACACCTATTATAATACAACATTTTCCTCAAATTGTCAATAGTTATTTGGTTTTTTTCACTACTTCTATAAACTTATTCCACGGATATAACTTTGTAATCCTGTTCTTCTACTGTCTTTTTCAACAGTTCGCCGCTTACATCAGAATTAAGTCTGACAATCGCAGTTCCCGTTTCATGACTCACTATCGCTTCATTAACCTCTGCCAGCGCCTCAAGCGCCTTCTTTACACGCGCTTCACAATGACCGCACATCATACCTTCAATTTTTAATGTCTTTTCCATAACTTTTACCTCTGCTTTCTTTTTAGATTTCATTTTTTTATCTTTACGCGCATCGCGCATTTTAAACAGATTAAGCCGCAACGCGTTTGAGACCACGCAAAAACTCGACAAACTCATTGCCGCGGCGCCAAACATAGGATTAAGCTGCCAATGGAATATTGGTATCCATACTCCTGCTGCCAACGGTATTCCAATAATATTGTATATAAATGCCCAAAACAAATTTTCATGTATGTTTTTCAAAGTGGCTCTGCTCAATCTAATCGCCGCCGGCACATCACTCAACCGACTCTTCATTAAGACAATATCAGCAGCGTCAATGGCTATATCTGTTCCCGCCCCTATTGCTATACCTATGTCTGCGCGTGTAAGCGCCGGAGCGTCATTTATTCCATCGCCAACCATTATCACTCTTCCCTGACTTTTAAGATTCCGTATTACCGCTTCTTTTCCATCAGGCATAACTTCCGCGATAACTTTATCAACCCCCGCCTGTTTTCCTATTGCTTTTGCTGTTTTTTCATTATCGCCCGTCAGCATAACTACTTTTACACCCATATTTTTCAGTTCGTTTATGGCTTGTGGACTGTCCTCCTTAATCACATCCGCAACGGCGATTATTCCGAGCAATTTACCGTCTTTTGAGAAAAACAACGGCGTTTTTCCTTCCTCGGCAAGTGATTCCGCTTTATTTATAAAAAAGCTTGATATAGGCGCAACGGTCTCTATAAACTTAAGACTTCCTCCCATAATCTCCGCACCTGAGCAAACGGCTGTAAGTCCATTGCCGGGCAAAGCTTTAAAATTCTCGGCTTCTGACTTTGTAACATTATTTTTTTTCGCATAATCAATAATAGCCTTTGCTAACGGATGTTCACTTTTTCTTTCGAGCGCGTATGAATAAAGTAATAAATCATGTTCTGATTCTCCGTCTTCTACAATAATATCGGTGACTTTCGGTTCGCCTTTTGTTATTGTTCCCGTTTTATCAAGCGCGACAATATCAGTTTTTCCGGTTTCTTCAAGTGATGCCGCCGTCTTAAACATTATACCATTCTTCGCTCCCATTCCACTTCCTACCATAATGGCAACCGGAGTGGCAAGTCCAAGCGCGCACGGACAACTTATTACAAGCACAGAAATTCCTCTTGCAAGTGCAAAACCTACGCTCTCCCTTGCAATAAGCCAAACTATAATCGTAATAACCGCAATAGTAATGACGATAGGAACAAACACTCCTGATACTTTATCCGCCACTTTCGCTATTGGCGCTTTTGTCGCGGCGGCATCGCTTACCATTTGAATTATCTGTGACAGAGTTGTGTCTTCCCCGACACGTGTCGCCTCGCATTTCAGAAATCCGGATATATTCAATGTAGCGGCTGACACTTGATCACTTTTTTCTTTATCAACCGGTATACTCTCCCCGGTAAGCGCGGATTCGTTAACGGCGCTGCTTCCTTCAATAACAACTCCGTCTACCGGAATGTTCTCTCCGGGACGAACTACAAAAATATCACCTTGTATCACTTCGTCAACAGGTATTTCTGTCTCAATTCCGTTTCTTACAACAATCGCCGTTTTGGGCGCAAGCTTCATAAGTCCTTTAATCGCGTCAGTTGTTCGTCCTTTTGAATAAGATTCAAGCACTTTTCCAACAGTTATCAGCGTCAAAATCGTTGCGGACGATTCAAAGTAGAACTCGTGCATATATGTCATAACTAAATCTGCATTGCCTCTCATTTGCGCATCTGTCATTGCAAACAAGGCATACACGCTGTACACAAACGCGGCAGAAGCGCCCAAAGCGACAAGCGTATCCATATTAGGTGCTCTGTGTAATAAGCTTTTAAACCCATTAATAAAGAATTTTTGATTTATAACCATTATCACAATAGTTAAAAGCATTTGCAATATTCCCATGGCAATATGATTGTCAGCCATAAAGGTCGGTATAGGCCAATTCCACATCATATGACCCATTGAAATGTACATAAGCACAATTAAAAAGCCTACTGAATATATCAATCGCTTTTTTAAAAGAGGAGTTTCTTTATCTTTTAACATATCCTCTCCCAAATCATTACTCGCGCTTTTTTTGCCGATATTATCCGCGTTTTTAAGCCGTGCTGAATATCCCGCGTCTTCTACAGCTTTTATAACCTCTTCCACAGACGCTGTTCCTTCCACACCCATTGAATTAGTTAGAAGACTTACCGAGCACGAATTAACTCCCTGCACTTTTGAAACGGCTTTTTCAACACTGGTGCTGCATGCCGCGCAGCTCATACCCGTTACAATATATTGCTTCATTTTTCTCTCCTTATTTCATCAGTCTCTTTAATGTTTCTACAAGTTCATCAACAGTCTCTTCTCTGCCTTCTTTTATATCGTTTGTCACACATGTTTTTATGTGATTTGTAAGAAGAACCTTATTAAAAGCATTAAGCGCAGCATTTATCGCTGATACTTGAATAAGAATATCCACACAATATGAATTTTTCTCGACCATGCCCCTAACACCGCGCACCTGTCCTTCTATTCTACTTAATCTGTTAATTAAATCTTTATATTCTTTTTCCTGCCGTTCTTTTGTTTTTGGACAACATTCAGCCTTATTGGTCACAATTCCAACCTCTCTTTACTGTTTTATAGTATATATTATATACCCTATAGGGGTATATAGCAATACTTTTTATTATATTTTCACTTTTTTGTGGGATTATACCAAATCGTTTTAACCAAAATACTAATAAGTATTGCGTTTTTCCAAAAAATTATATATAATAGTAAAGATAGTTATAACAATATTTTATGAAAGGCAATCAAAATGAAGAAAGCGGCAGTTTATACACTTGGGTGTAAAGTCAATCAATACGAAACAGAGGCAATGACAGAATTGTTTGCAAATGCAGGCTATGAAATCTGTAATTTCAGCGAAAAAGCTGACGTATATATTATTAATACATGTTCTGTAACCAATATGGGTGATAGAAAATCACGTCAAATTATACGGCGCGCTAAAAAAACGAATCCCAAAGCCATTATTGCAGTTACCGGATGCTATGCGCAGACAGCTCCTGACGAGGTACTTTCTGTTGAAGGCGTAAATATCGTAATAGGAACGCAGGACAGGAAAAATATTGTCTCTCTTGTTGAATCACTAAAAAATTCTTCAAATATTAATCACGTTTCCGATATTATGCACACCCATGAATTTGAAAAACTTCATATAAAACAATATACAGACAGAACACGCGCGTTTATAAAAATACAAGAAGGATGCAATCAGTTTTGTTCATACTGTATCATACCATATGCGCGCGGACCTATAAGAAGCCGTGAAAAATCAGAGGTTATAAACGAGATAACGCAGCTTGCCTCAGCAGGATTTAGAGAAGTCATTTTAGTAGGTATCCATGTCGCGTCATATGGTATGGATTTAAAAGATACTTCCCTATCCGATTTGATTCTTGACGTTGATAAAATCGACGGGATTGAACGCATCCGTCTTTCATCTATAGAGCCGATGACTCTTAATCAGGAGTTCATCGACACTATTAAAGACGCGAAAAAATTGTGTCATCATTTCCATATATCCCTTCAATCGGGCTGCAACGATACACTTAAACGAATGAACAGAAAATATACCACAGCGCAGTTTAAAGGGATTGTTGACAGTTTAAGAAACGCTTTTGATGATGTTGCAATCACCACTGATATTATGGTCGGTTTTCCCGGAGAAACTGACGAGGAATTTGATTGCACGGTTAATTTTGTTCGTGATATAGCTTTCGCTGACGCGCATGTATTTCAATATTCGCGCCGCAGAGGCACTCCGGCAGCAAAACGTCCTGACCAAGTCAATCCTACTATAAAAGAAGAAAGAAGCAAGATTATTATTAACAAAACCCAACATACGCGCGACGCTTTTATAGGCAGATTTATTGGCAAAAAAATGAGAGTATTATTCGAGCAACCCGCAAGTGACGGCTTGTTTGAAGGAAAAACC
>CAJUEZ010000073.1 GCA_910585485.1 uncultured Clostridia bacterium | reverse complement strand
ATCGCTGATTATTCTTGACGAAATCGGCAGAGGCACAAGTACTTTTGATGGATTGTCTATTGCGTGGGCTGTAGTGGAATATATTCACAACAAGCACAAAATAGGCGCTAAGACACTTTTTGCGACGCATTACCATGAACTTACGGAACTTGAGGAAGAACTTGATGGAGTTAAAAATTACAGAATTGCCGTAAAAAAACGCGGTGATGATATTACTTTTTTGAGAAAAATTGTGCGTGGAGGCGCTGACGATAGCTACGGTATTGAGGTGGCGGCGCTTGCGGGAGTGCCTAAAGAAGTTATAAATGGTGCGAAACGTATTCTGAAAAAGATAGAAAATGATGAGATTGTCATTGAGCATAAAGAAAAAAAGGAGGAAATAACCAATCAGATAGGATTTGGAGATGAAATGGCAAACCTCATTGCACAGGAACTAAAAATGATGGATGTGACAACCTTTACGCCGATTGAGGCGATGAATAAATTGTTTGAATTGTCCAATAAAGCTAAGGAGATATAATCAATGGGAAAAATTCATGTGCTGAGCAGTTCCGTTTCTAATAAGATTGCCGCGGGAGAGGTGGTAGAGCGTCCCGCGAGTGTAATAAAGGAACTCGTTGAAAACAGTATTGACGCGGGCGCAAACCTTATAACGGTCGAGATAAAAAAGGGCGGAAGCGTGTATATGCGCGTTAGCGATAATGGCAGCGGAATGAGCGCGGAAGACGCCAAGATATGTTTTCTGCGTCATGCCACAAGTAAAATTCAAACCAGTGACGATCTTGACGCTATTTATACTTTGGGATTCAGAGGCGAGGCTCTTTCAAGTATAGGTGCTGTAGCGCAGGTTGAATTATATACGAAGCGTGCTGAAGATGAGTCAGGCGTATGCGTTACGTGCCGCGGAGGAGAAATATTATCTTCCGAGGAAGCGGGAGCGCCAAACGGCACGTCAATATCGGTAGAGAACCTGTTTTTTAATACTCCTGCCAGACTTAAATTTTTGAAAAAGGATTCAACAGAAGCAGCGTATATAACGGATATAATGACGCGATTTATTTTCGCGCATCCGGAGATTTCATTTAAACTGATAATTGACGGTAAGGAAAAACTATTCTCTCCCGGTGACAATTCGTTAAAAAACGCGGTATATACTGTTTATGGTAAAGATTACGCGAATGGTACTATTCCTGTCGAGTATGAATTTGAAGGGATAAAGCTGACGGGTCTTATTGGAAAAGGAACTTTATCACGTCCGAAACGTAATTATCAGAGTTTCTTTGTCAATAAAAGATATATAACGAGTTCAACATTAATTGCAGCTCTTGAAAACGCGTATAAAAATCAAATTATGATAGGCAAATTTCCTATGGCGGTGCTTAATATAGAAATCAACCCATCGCTTATTGATATAAACGTGCATCCGACAAAACTTGAAGTGAAGTTTTCTAATGAGAAAGCTGTATATAACGCTGTGTATTACGGCGCGAAAAATGCTCTTTACGCAATTCCGAATGTGCCTAAAATAGAACGAAGCGAAAATGATGGGGACACTAAACCAAAGGCGGTTCAGAACACGTTTAAACGTGATACTCACAAAGAACAGCTATTTCTTGCGGACATGGCAGACGCGCTCCCTAAAAATATGATAAAGCGTCCTGAAACGTCCTCGTATAATCCGCGGGAAAACCATTTTCTGAAAAGTAAAGGGGACACTAAACCTGAAGTGCAAAGCGCCGACAGGGCGGCAAGTGATAATAAAGCGGCAAAGGAGATTTTTGCCGCAAAGAATGTTTCAATGGCAGAGCCGAAACGCGCGTATGAGCCTCTAATCAAAAATAATGGTGACACTAAAAATACTTTAATCAGCTCGAAGAAAAACGAGAAAAGAAAATCAGAAATAAAAGAGGAAACAGCGGCTGAAGTTAAAAAAGCAGAAGAGACTGTGTTTGTAGACGAATATTTTGAAATAGTTGGTCAGATATTTAATTCATACATAATAGCTGAAAAAGGTGATGAAATGATGATAGTAGATCAGCATGCCGCGCATGAAAGGCTTAAGTATGAGGAATTGAAGGCAGATATTGCCGCGAAACAAGCGGTATCACAAATGCTTATAGAGCCTGTAATTGTAAACCTTACAGGTAATGAAATGTCAGCATATCGTGATAACAAACAGCTATTTGAAGATATTGGTTTTGACGCTGAGGAGTTTGGAGATGATGCTGTAATAATCAGAAGCGTGCCGGGAGAAGTGGGGCTTGGAGAAGTTGAACCGCTTGTTTTGGAACTTGTCGCACAAGGCGAAGAACTAAGAAAGGAACTTATTACAGAAAAGCAACAGAGATTGCTTTACACTATTGCTTGTAAATCTGCTGTTAAAGCCAATATGAGCATGAGCAAAATGGAAATGGAGTCGCTTGTGCGAAATGTTTTGCGATTGAAAAATATAAACACATGTCCGCATGGCAGACCAATTATTATAACGATGAGCAAGAAGGAAATGGAAAAGGAGTTTAAGAGAATTGTCTAAGATACCCCTTATAGCTGTAGCGGGACCGACAGCCTCAGGAAAAACGGATCTGGCGATAAAAATTGCGAACTACATCGGCGGTGAAATTGTAAATGCCGACAGTATGCAGATATATAAATATATGAATATTGGTACTGCCAAGCCGACAAATGAGGAGCGGGAAATGGCAGTGCATCATCTTGTTGATTTTCTTGAGCCTGATGAAGATTTCAGTGTTGCCGATTATACGGAATTGGCGCATAAAGTGATTGCGGATATAGATTCAAGAGGAAAAATAGCGGTTATGTCGGGAGGGACAGGACTATATATAAACTCGGTAATAAACGATATAACTTTTGGAGAAATGGATTCCGACAACGAACTTAGAGAGAAACTTCAAAAAATTGCTGAAGAAAAAGGGGGAGAGTATCTTCTCGAAATGCTTGCGGATTTTGACGCGGAATCAGCGCGTAGACTTCATCCCAATAATATCAGGAGAATAATACGCGCGATAGAGTTCTATAAGCTGACAGGCAAGCCGATTTCTGAGCATCAGGAGGAAACAAAACTTACTGAGAGCAGATATAATTCGCTTATGCTTTGTATTGACTGGAACAGAGAGGCTTTGTATGACAGGATAAACCGACGTGTAGATATAATGATGGACGCGGGACTTGTGGATGAAGTGAAGCGGTTGATGGATATGGGATATACGCGTGAGTTGAATTCCATGAAAGGAATAGGATATAAAGAAGTTATGGACTATCTTGATGGAAGAACAAGCTTTTCAGAAACAGTGGATATAATAAAGCAAAGTTCTCGTCGTTACGCGAAAAGGCAACTCACATGGTTCAGACGTGACGAAAGAATACATTATGTGCATGCGGATAACGCTTTCTCGGAGGCAAAGACTTTAATTGATGAATTTTTAGAAAAATAAATGACATGGATATGTATCCATGTCATTTTAAATTACCTTCTGTATCTTGAATTTGAAGCTTTTGTGTTATGGTCTATACGCTGTGTTCTCGAAGCGTTTCTATCAGGTGTGCGCGTTCCCGTTTCGTTTTCGGGCGCTGTGCGCTGTCTGCTGCGCTTTAATTGCTGAATGCGTCTCTGACGCTCGCGCTTTTTCTTCTGATGTCTTGCATACATGAAAATAATAATCAGAATAATCGCAGGTATAAGGAATAGCGGATGCAGTATAATCCCTGAAATAATATGGAAAATGTGAAGAATATTGTTCCTTTCCACATCATTTGTTGCAATAAGATTTGTAGAGCCAACCTCAATACCCTTGTAGTAATAGGTTGCTTTGCCTATAACATCGCCTTTTTTTACAGGCGCTTTGATTTTATCGGGCATATCAATGGTTTGCGTTATATCCTCCTCACTGCCGCTTTTGTTGGGAATTAATGCGCCTATGTCATTTTCAACGGTAACGGCAACTCGCATATCCTGTTTTGCTTCATAGACCTTTGAATCGTTTATAATATCTCCTACGCTTGCGAGAGGTGTATGTTTGTAATTGTCAAAACCAAATTCAAACAGCGTTTTTGAGTCTATATAAGAATATGCCTGTTCCTTTGTGTCAACATTTTTACAGTTCATCACTATCGCCAAAAGTTCAGTATCGTTATATGATGCCGAGGAAACAAGACAATATCCTGCTTCGGAGGTATGACCTGTTTTTATTCCGGTTGCCGGAGGGTAGTAATAATACGATGAGCGCGAAGTGCCCAAAAACAGATTTGTATTTACAAGAATACGCTCAGAAGTATATTTGTTTGTGGGAGGTATCTTGTAAATAGGAATTTTAACAATTTCACGGAACTGATCATTTTTCATCGCGTATTTTGAAAGTATGGCAAGGTCGCGTGTTGTTGTATAGTGTTCGTCATTGTGCGAGCCGCAGGGATTGACAAAGTGAGTGCCTGTCATTCCCAACTCCTGCGCTTTCTGATTCATAAGCTCAACAAAGTTATCCATTGAGCCTGCAAGATGTACAGCAATTACGTTTGCTGCGTCATTAGCGCTATAAACAAGCATACCTTTTATAAGCTGATCCATGGTAAGTTCTTCGCCTACAAGCACGCCCATCATTGAATCTTCAAGCGTTATATCCTTAATAGCCTCATACGGAGCGGTTACAACATCGTCCATATTTCCCATTTCAAGAGCGAGGATACCCGTCATGATTTTTGTTGTGCTCGCGGGGAAAACGCGCTCGTCCAAATTCTTGCTGTACAGAACTCTTCCTGAACTCATATCCATAAGCAGCGCGGACTGCGCGTATGAAATTTTAGGCGGAGTAAGAGAAGAATCCTCCATTGTTATGCCGGCATCAAGCTGCGGAGCCGGTGTGGCTGCTGAATCAGATGACGCGGAGGGAGCCGGTGTTGACACTTCCGTTTCATCGTCGTCTTCGTCATCGTCAGAAGAAGCCGTGGGCTTTGGGCTTGTAACAGGATTCCCTTCCGATGTGACTGTTTTCGTTGTGCCGTCGGGTGAAGTGACTGTGGAAGTGGTTGTGTTAGGCGATGGAGTGGGCGCAGCCAGCACAAGCGACAGCGGCGCAGCGGAAATAAACGCTGCGAGAAGTAAAGAAATAAATCTCTTTTTATCCATTATAATATCATTGCCTCCATTTATAAATCTTTTTGTAAATATCTGATTAATGACTAAAATATATATGGAATATATATTTCTCTTATTAAATATTATACCTAAATAATAATTACAATGCAATAAAATTTTATTAAATTTTGTAAAAAAAGATGGAAAAAAGAAATATTTATGGTATACTATAAATATAGGATATAATATGAGGTGCTTATATGTTAGTTTTGAACAAAAAAGCGAAGATAATTCTTGCTGCTGCAGTATTTGTATTACTTGCCGGAGCGGGAGGACTTGTCGAGCATTTTGAAAGAGACGCTTTTATTATGGAAGAAGTTGCTGTGGATGATGACGCGCTTTATATGCCTGATGGAGAAAGCGAGATAGACGGAAAGATAAACATCAATGCCGCGTCTGCCGAGGAATTTGAAATTCTTGACGGAATCGGAGAAGCGTTGTCGGAAAGAATAGTAAAATACCGTGACGATAACGGACCTTTTATGACTATAGAAGAGATAATGAATGTATCCGGAATAAGCGATAAGAAATTTGAAAATATTAAGGATGACATATGCGCAGAATAAATCAGCAATTTATTTAATATACATAATATATACAATATGAAGGGATGGAACAAATGAAAATACTTGTTGTAGAAGATGAAAAACTATTGGTAAAGGGAATCAAGTTCAACCTTGAGCAGGAGGGATACAGCGTTGTTGCCGCTTTTGACGGCGAAGAGGCTATACGTCTCGCGCATGACGAGACAATAGACCTCATATTACTTGACCTTATGCTGCCTAAGGTGGACGGTTTTACGGTATGCCGCACGATACGCGGATTTTCAAACGTGCCTATTATAATGTTAACGGCAAAAAGCGAGGATATAGATAAAATTCTCGGTCTGGAATACGGCGCGGACGATTATATCACAAAACCGTTTAACATACGTGAAGTGACAGCAAGAATAAAAGCTATTTTAAGACGTGTAAATCCTGTCCAAAAAGGCGAGAAGGACAAGCTTATTATATCCGGCGATATAACGCTGGATTATAATTTCAGACGCGTGGTAATTAAAGATAATGTGATTGAACTTACGAGCAAGGAGTTTGATTTGCTTGAACTGTTTATGAGAAATCCGGGGAAGGTGTATACGAGAGAAAATCTTCTTGACATAGCGTGGGGATTTGATTATCCGGGAGATGTTCGAACGGTGGACGTGCATATAAGACGTCTTAGGGAAAAAATTGAGAATAATCCCGCTGAGCCTATGTATATAAGAACAAAATGGGGTGTTGGTTATTACTATAAGAATGATTAAAGAAAAGATAAGAAATACGGTCAATTCAATGCGTTTCACTATGGTCGCGACATATCTTGCGATTATAGTCACAACACTTGTTTTGATGAGTATTTACATAATCGGACTGTTGAATGAAAATCTATATGACGGAGAGACGATAAATATGTTTGCAAAAGCAAACATAATATCTGAAACTATATCTGACGTATGGGAAACAGACACGTCCGCGGTGATGTCGGATAGATTTGCGGGAGTTGTGGACAGAAGTCTGGCAGGTACAAATATACGAGGAGTTGTTACAAACACATCCTATACGGTGATGTATGACACCAATCACGAGTCTGAACTTGTCGGCAAGGTGTTCATGCGTGACGTGTTAAAACAGGCATTTGACGGAGAGCAGGCGGATGTCACGGTCACCGGTGAAAATAATATGAGGCTTATAAGTGTTGCTGTGCCTATAGAAATAGGCGGGGAAATAGTCGGCGGTGTATATCTTGCGGAATCTATTAATACGATAGACGAGATTATACGTTCCACAAGGACGAGCCTTATTGTGTT
>CAJUEZ010000072.1 GCA_910585485.1 uncultured Clostridia bacterium | reverse complement strand
TGCTTCTCCCATTTGCGCCTGTTACGTTCGTCACGCTCACGTTCACGGAACATACTGTCACATTCCTTTTGACTTTCACGGAATTTTTTAAGATACCTTTTCTGTTCAGCACGTTCCTTACGCTTCTGCCCTGCCCGCTTCAATTCCTGTACCAAACCGCAGGCGCATATACACAGCACGGCAATTGACAGCGTGATTATAACTGCTTGTACCATTGTTATTTCTCCTTTCTTTCCTTACCCACAGGCATAAGTGAACCGCCCCGATTGCTTTATACAACAGTCTTTAAATGACATTCGACTTTTGTTTTTATTTTTTATACGAATAATAGCATTTTTTCGGGAAGGACGGGACGGGACGGCTCGCCTATGCCCGCGGGCGTATGTAATCAATACCCTTAACTTAATTGCCTTGCGAATGTTTCAATCGAAACGCCGATTTTTTTAATTCCGTAATGCTTTTTTACAAAATCAAACGAACGTCCCGTATATTCACAAATATCTTTTACATTCATTAAATGCCTGTTATCGCCGTACTTTTCATCAAGAAAGCACTTTAGACTTTCCAGATTGTCGCGATATGCTTCCTTTTCTCTCGGCATCTCTTATCACCTCCTACTGATTTCCCGTGCGTTTTTGCTTATGCTGATTTATCAAACAAATCATCTATTTTACAATCAAGAATTTCAGCAAGCTGCGGCAATTTATCTGCTCGCGGTAAGGCTTCGCCTGTTTCCCACTTTGCAACAGTTGACCTGTCGACACTTAGCTTTAATGCAAACTCATTTTGTGTAAATCCTTTAGCTTCGCGTTTCTGTTTTATGCTGTTCAAGATGATACCTCCTTTCCGCCGCCTAGGCTGTTTTTTGTATTCCTTTCTTGGTAATTCAGTCTTTTTTCTGAACTATATTCACATTATAGCGAATTTTATTCACTTTGTCAATAGTTTTTGTGATTTTTTTTCAGAAAGTATTTACATTGTGAATGATTTTCACTATAATGTGATTAAGGGAGGGATATAATATGCTAAATCAAAGGTTAAAATTATTACGACAGGAAAAAAAAATAACACAAGAACAATTAGCCGAAATAATAGGAGTTGAGCGTTCAAGTATAGGTAAATACGAATCTCCAAACAAACCCGTAGTCCCTTCGTCAGACATTATAGTCAGACTTGCAGAATATTTTAATGTTTCTGTTGACTATCTACTCGGAAGAGAAGAAAAGCCGTCCGAAAAAATGGACGACCTCTCTAACAAAATTATTGAGATGTTTAGTCATCTTGATGAGGAAAAGCAGAGGACAGCTCTTGAATATTTAGAGTTCCTTGCTTCTCGTGACAATCAAGATAAATAAGGAAATCATAAAACTCTTTCTTTTGATTTTCTGATAGTTTCTCTAATAATTTTGTCATTAGATATAAATTGTTCATTTACAAAACCTCCTTTCTATTGACAAGCATACATTGATAGATTTGTAAAAACGAGGTTTTTTGTATTTCAATATTATTACAATTAGGAAATTAGATTACAAATTGATTAAATATATAAAATATACGTTCAGTAAAAATGTTTATAATTCCGTAAAGCGGAATTGTATATAAAATTTTAATTTACTATATAGATAAAGAGGAGAATACACATTATGAAAAAAACATTATCTACTATACTGTCCATTCTGTTAGCATTATCTATTACAGGGTGTGGAAGCGCAAAGAAAACTGCAATTGCACCAACAGTAAAACCTACTGCAGCAGTTAGTACATCTGCTGCACCCATTGCAACACTTGTTCCAACACCCACTATTACTACATCAATATCAACTCCTGCTCCTGTTTTAGCTAACGACATAGATGATGACATTGAAGATATAACAGTATATGTTACTAATTCAGGTAAAAAATATCATCAATCCGGTTGTCAGTATTTAGCAAATAGTAAAATTGCTATTTCTCTTGATGAAGCAGAACTTGAAGGCTATGAGCCTTGTTCTAAATGCTGTTGGTAAATGATAATATTACGATGAGGAAGTGTGTTTGTGAAAAAACGGTCTGACGGCAGATATTGCCGTAAAATAAAAATACACAATAAATTTGTGTATTTCTATAGCAGTGAAAAAACCGAAAAACAGGCGGTTAAAGATATTGAACGTCAGCTTATTGAATACAAAGAAAAGGACAGGCAAGGAAAGACCTTTTCCGAGGTTGCCGACGAATGGTCAGACTACCACTTCCCCACCCTCGAACATAATACGCTGAAGCAATACCGCCCCGCGCTCGCTGATGTAACTGCGCAGTTCGGCAGATTTTATATCAAGGACATAACATCAAATCAAATTGACCTGTACATAAGGAGCTACGCAAAAAAGGGTTATGCTCAAAAAACAGTCAAGACAAGACTTCTGATGTTAAATCTGATAATGAAATATGCGGTTATAAATCAGTATATTATCAATAACCCTTGTCTGTATATTACCATACCGAAAAACCTACCAAAGAAAAAGCGAGAGGGGCTTACAGCCGAACAGATTGATGCTGTAAAATACAATATAGATAAAACCTTCGGTTTCTTCGCTTATTTCCTGCTTAATACAGGATTGCGAAAGGGCGAAGCTCTTGCATTACGGTACAGCGACATTGATTTCGATAAAAAAATAATTAAAGTTAACAAAACAATTGAATGGATTGGAAATGTACCAAATATCAAAAATCATCCTAAAACTGATGCAGGAATACGTGAAGTTCCGTTATTGGATTGTCTGCTTGGATTGATTGAGCATAAAACTGCCGACGAATTAATTTTCCCTAATTCTAACGGTGAATTACTTAGAAATGGTAATTTCACACGTCTATGGGATAAGTACAGAGCAGAAACAGGCTTGAATATAACTCCTCACCAGCTCCGCCACGCATATGCTACAACCCTCTATGATGCAGGGATTGATATAAAAACCGCACAATATCTTTTGGGGCATGCCAACATACAAACGACAATGGATATTTACACCCATTTGTCCCAATCGCGCCAAGATGCCGCCGCTGATATTCTTAATAAGTTTGTATCAAGTCTGTGACAACTTTTTGACAACTTTTTATATTTATTTTTTTTGAATTATTTTGAATTATAACATAGTTTTAATACAAGCAAAAAGCGCATAGATACTTGTTTTCTAAGCATTTATGCGCTTTTTTATTTTGGCGGAGAAGGAGGGATTTGAAAATGGGAAGGAGGGTTTTCTAACTTTTTCTAACCTCTTATAAATGGCTCTGTTATGCGAATTTTAAGACAATGTAATAATTTAACATATTGTAGTTTTTACTATCTTTTTATAACTTTAACGGACAAATAACGGACAGAATTTCTGTGATATACCCTCTGTAAAATGAGCATAAACGGAAACTGCTTTATTCATAAGCCGTTGACTGCATTTTTTCCAAATCAACTTTGCTTACTCGACATTTTGTATCCAAGCAGGTTTGATACATGTGCAAAAAGCGGCAGGCGCAGTTATACGCTTGCCGGTACTTTGCGAATTATGCAAATCGTAACTGACCAACACTTAGTAACGACTTAAATGTATCATACATAGATAGTGTTACGTAACATGATAAATTTAATTTTGCCTCTGTTTTTGTCAATTCTTCAAAAGTCAAAGAAGCTACTATCTTATCAAAATCAATGCGTTCAAGAACTTTCTTTGTGTATGGTCGCTTTGCGTCTAAAAATGCAATACTTGTAAGAAATCCTTGAACTTTTTCGGAATTTAGCAGAAGCATAGCAACATACGCCATATCATAATTATCGAAGCAGATAAAATAGCTTGTATCATCTGTCATGACAGGCTTTTCATCGTCTGAATATAAAACAGAAAACAACGGTTGTTTATAAAACCCGCTAACGCCCACTTTATATTTTGAATACGAATAATCCCCTATGCCAAACATTGAAAAAGGCGGCGCACCACGATATATTGAACTTTTTCTGCTTTCAAACATATCAATATTGTCGTTTAGATACTCCCATGTTTTCGGCAATTTGCGTTCAATATGTTCTGTTTTCTCACGCGCTTTCTTTTGCGTCACAATAACATATTTGGAAAAATTGTGAATGACAGGGGTTTTGAACATACTGCTTTTTATTAGAGGGAAAACCATATCATCTTCAATATAAACAGTTTCCTTCTGACCGTTTTGAAGTGTTCCATTTCGCATGGTTAATTCCATGATTTTTGAGCAATCATGTTTTACCCCTTGCCGCCACTCGAAGCAACAGTGTCCGTCAAAGTTTTCTGTTTCACCGTCCAAATTACTATAAAATTGACCGTCTGAATATCCGAATTGTGTTTTTACAGTTTCGGGCTTTTCAAAATTATAGACATTGCAAGCATCTGACGAAGCGGTTTTTTCTGAAAGCTGGATTATTAGCACACAAGTACTTGCATTTATTCCAAAAACCTTTGTAGCATCAAATTCCAAAATATCGCATGATAGGAAATTTATATAATTCCTCTTTAATTCCTTAAAGACATTTCTTGCAACAGATGTTTTGCAAAGCATAGAGATAACAGTATTAGTATCTCTATATTCGTTTATTAGCTGTAAAATGATATATTCACAAATATCAAAATTGCTTGCACCAGTTATAGCGTCAATCCCTTTCAACCCCTTAAAATTTGCCTTTATGGGCAGGTTGTCTGAACCGAGAGCCGACAGCGTACTGTTAGTCACCCACGGAGGATTGCCAATAACAAGAATTTGTCTTTTGTCCCGTATTAAATCCTTTGAGGAAAAAGTAAAGAAATCGGAATTGATAATTTTCACTCTGTTGTCATTTAGCCTTTTTCTGCAAGTATCACAGTATTTTGGATTTATTTCAATCCCGTAGTATTCGTTTGCGTCAAACAACAAGCTACTTTCAAGAAAACTACCAACGCCGCAAGTCGGTTCAATGATTGCAGATGGTTTAATATGGCGATAATCTTTGAGATAGATACAAACCTTTTTTGCAAAATCAACAGGTGTTTGATAATCGCCAAATTCGCGCTTACCACTCATAATTTATAACCCCATCAACTCTATTATCTAATGCGATAACTCTTGCGTACTGCAATCGCCATTGCAACGCATTACTTATTGTCAAATAACCCTGTTCCGGTGGATAATCAAGAATTTCATCAGCGAGGTCGTTATAAACTATTTCATCACCAGGAACATTTTTATCTTGTAAAAAACCGATAATATCTTCTTTGTTTGCACCATCATGTACCATCTCACGCAAACGCATTGTAATGGTATAATCGGACGTTCTTTCCTTGTCAATAAAAGTACAATGTGTAAAACGTAAAGTACATGAGTTATTTGTATCCTGCTTCTCATAGACAAAGACTAACAGATTGTAGCCCAAGCCAAAAATTTTTTGCCGAGCGTTTTTGAAAGGACAACTTGATTGAGGTTGCGTAATAGACGTAACCTTTATATCTGTTTGAATATCAGCGCCAGGCAAGTCAATTCCTTTTGCACTACTACCGACGTCAACCCTGTATAGTGATTGAAGAAAATGCTGGAATTTATGTTCAACATAGGTTCCAACGGCTTTTCCATCGGTTACACCTATAAGGTCAACATGGTTCTCTCTACTTTCAATTTCGCAAAAATATCTTGCCGCTTCAATTAGCTCATCTATTGTCAAAACTGGTTTCATGGTTAATATCTCCTATCTTTCCCTTTCGGACATAATTACACAATTATCATTATAACATAACTCCACCCGTTTTACAATAGACAAATCGTGAATATTTTATGTTATCATGAAACATTCATAAAATGCAGAATCGTCAATACTTGTTATGCTGTTAAGGATTGTAATACTTTCTAAACTGGCAAGCGAACAAACAATAAATAAATCAGCAAATTAGCCGCCGCGCGGTACGTGGAACAATAGAAGCCGTTTTTCTGGGGCATTGATGATAGTATATTAAATTGCAAGCTTTACGTTTTGTAACGCTCTATTTTACGGAGTTTCCATACCCACTATTTTTCCACTGTGCCGATATATACCTCAATTTCACCTTCCAGCTTCATACGCTTGAAGCGATCTGCGTGGATAAAGTCAAGCAATTCACTTTTCGACATTTTTTTATCTCTATACGCCTTTCGCTTTTTCTTGCCTTTATCAAGAAAACCATATTTTGCGTCTTTATAAGGCGCAATTACATCTTCTGAAACATTCAGCTTGTTGAGCTTTTTTAAGAAATTATCGTAGCCGTCACGGTTCTGCTGATAGGTCTTATCTACAATGTCGTCTTTCAGCTTTTCCTTATGCTCCTTGAAATATCCTGCCTGTCGCTGTGATTTACATTTTGCTCCGCATACCTTTGTATCTTTCCTTGACGCGACAAACTCTCTGCCGCAGATTTCACAGGTGCGTATATGCTTGCCCTGTCTTGCAAGCTCCGTCATATACAGAATATACATCGGTAAAATATCCTCGTCAAAGGTGTAGACAGTCTCAATTATCTTGTCAGTTGCAAGCATTTCAATCCGTGCCTGTCCGTTTAATTCTCTGACATCATCAGCACTTATGAACTTCTTTTCAAACGGCATAAGCACTTTGTCAGCAAACTCACCGTAAGCTAATCCAAGTTGTTCCCATCGCTTACGGCGAAAAGTATTCTCTACGCTGTTCTCCTCTTTATGCGTTGTCATAGATTGATGCCACAGCTTCAGAATAACATATTGCTCAAAAAAATTATCTGAACCGTTGTATATTCTGAACAATTCTGTCTTATATGGGGCAATATCATCGTTTCCGTGTCCTTTGATTAACTCCTCTGCAATACCGTTTACCGCGTTTCTGACGGCGCGTAAATTGTCGCTTTCTGCAAAAGCAAGTCCGTCCTCGATAATTGTACCGAAATTTCTTTTTTTGTTTACAATTTCGTAAACCTCTGTTTTTTCGTTACGAAAAAATGCTTGCTTTGCTTCTTCCTCACCAAAAATAATATTCTCTTTTGTGTAATCCTTGTTAAACCACAGTGATATACTGTATTTTTGCTTAACTGAAATATTTTCAATTTGTA
>CAJUEZ010000071.1 GCA_910585485.1 uncultured Clostridia bacterium | reverse complement strand
AGCGGTACTGTGAATCGTACCAAGCCTCATATGCTTTTTTACCGATGACAACCGCCGCAGTTACTGTCGCAATACCAGCCGCCGCAATTCCGCCGACAGGTCCCATTTTCGCCAAGGTGCCGGCTACAGATTTAGCAGTTCCTGCAATTTTTGTACCTAATGTAATCGCTTTGCCGCCTAAAGTTAATGCAATACCTGTTTTCGTTATACCGACACCCGTATTAATTATATTTTTACGCTGTTCGTCCGACATATTTGCAAGGGAAGTTGAAACCCTATCCACAACATCCGCAACATCGCCTATAAGCGGCGCGGCGCTCTCGCCGAAGTTCTGAGCCGCCACCTGCATTTTAGCCTTTGCCTGCTCAAGCGTAAAGCCTGTTTTTGCTATACCCTCGGTCTGTACCTCAAACGCCTTTGTCGCTGCGCCCGAGGCGTTTTCCATTTTTTCAAGTTTCTGCGCAAACACATCCGACTGCGCCCCTGTAAGAGCCATAACCGCAGGCATTGCGCGTACATTGTTAAACAGTCCGAGCATTCGCTCCTCACTGCCGTTTGTCGCTGACTTTAACGCTTTCAGCGTTCCCGCAAAACCGAGCGTTTTAATCATTGCAAAGCCTGATGAATAACCGAGCTTTGATATTGCCGCCTGCATATTATCCGAAGGCTTAAGCAACGCGGTATATACAGCCTTCATCTGTGTCTGCACTTCCGCCGCGTTACCCGTAACGCCCGTAAGCGTTGCATACGCGCCGAACAATTCCTCCTGCGATACACCAAGCTCTTTACTGAGCGACGTTACCTGCTGCATATTCTGCGCAAGCTCAGGGAAGGTTGTCTGACCCAGCTCTACCGTCTTAAACGCAAGGTCGGCGACCTTTTGTGTCGCTCCTGCCGACGTATCGCCGTACGCTTTTGTTACCGCCGAGGTAAGCGCGATACTATCCGCAGTAGTCGCAAGTCCCGCTGTTGCGGCTTTGGCGTTAATCTCGACCTTCTTTGCAGTATCAGGTGTATCCCCGAATGCTGATATTACCTGATACATACCCTCTGAAATATCGCTCGTGCTTTTGCCCGTAGCTATGGCGACGTCTTGTATTTGCCCTTTAAATTCCTTTAAACGCTCCGTCGGTACGGACAGCGTTCCTATATTGGCAAGCTCCTTATTTAGCTGTCCCGCCGCCTTAGCAGACGCGACAAGTCCTGCCACAGTTACAGTACCAAATGTCTTTATTAGCGCCCCTCCAACCTTGCTTGCTGCTCCGCCAATCGCATTCACCTTTGTAAGCAGTGCGGTATTTTTGTCAGCAAGGGTTGCAACCGTTGCTGATACCTTGTTAAGCTCACTTATTGCCGTTGAGCCGTCTGCGGTGATTTTGACTAAAAGGGACGCGACCTCATCTGCCATATTATCACTCCTTCCTAAAATTTTATCAAAAGAAAAAGAGCTAATAGCTCTTTTTCATATGTTTTATTTTTTTAGTTTTCTTACCTTTCTGAATAATCTTTCTCCTCTGTCGCCCGAACGATAACGGTCTTTTAATGCTTGATATGGTATTCCTGAACATTTTGCCGATTCTGATAAACACATTTTTTCTCCTTGAAATTTAACAATAATATTATTACGCTTGTTTATTCCTTGTGCTTTCATATCAGTCCAACGGCAGTTGGACGGCTCATAATTTCCGTCATTGTCGATACGGTCTATTGTCAAACTATTGTTATATCCGTTTTCTTGCGCCCACGTTGCAAATATCGAAAAATCATTTTCCCATGATTTATCCATTTTTATCCCTCGTCCGCCATAATCTTTATAGCTTGGGTCGTTGACATTATAACATCTTGCCTTCATACCACACCATATGTTGTATAATCTAGTACCGCATCCCCCATGTCTAAAGTTTGGATTAGCCATACCTTTCTTTCTACCATAACACCCACATGATTTTGTATGACCACTTCGCAAATCTGACATCTTTACAGTTGTAATATTTCCACAGTCACACCGACACTTCCAATATGATATTTTCGGCTTATTATTTGGTACAAATTCCAAAACCGTGAGCCTGCCGAACCGCTGTCCTGTCAGATCTTTTCTGAATGATTTGCTCATAACTTCACCGCCTTTTCAGAAGCACATTCCAAAAGCATTTGCATACAGGCTTTGAAACCGTCTTTGAATGACTTTTCTTGTTGTGCCCCTATAACGGAGAAGAAATTATCTTCTATTTTACGGGCTATGGTATTGTTTTTTGAGAACAGTGGCTCAATATATTTACTGTAAAATTCTTCACATTCTTCTGCATCTTTATTGCTGTCTTTTAAAAATGTCATTTCAGCGTTTGCGTATTCTTCTTCTAATACATCTAAAAAACTATAACTCATTATATTTTCCTCCTTAATACTTGATTTTCACCCAGAGGAATGATATAATGAATATATAATCCTTTGGGTTGTGTGTATAGAGCGTTGTTGTCGTTGGTAGCGGAGCAACGCTCTATTTTCATTTGTTATTATTGCGTATCAGTTGTTTAAGCTGTGTTGATAAGGGCTTGTCCATATCAAGCTGTTCAATAATGTCTTTATCGGTTTTCTTATTCAATCTAACTAATACCTTAATAACATTCTGTGCCTCATAGCGTTTCTGTGCTGCGTATTTGTCTTTTTCGGTTGACATCTTATTTGTTCTTTAGAACTCTAACCAACGCTATCAAACTAAGACTAAGTGCAACAATACTGATTGCTAATGTTATAATTTGCATAAAATCTATTGCAAAATCCAAATGCTTGATTTATAATAGATATGCAGGGGGCTTTTTCAAGCCCCTGCCCTTATCGCTTGGTTAGCTTAATTAAAATAATTGCATTTATCAGCGAGATTATTGCAGTTGTTAAGCTAACCAAGTCTTTTATTAAATCAAGCATTGGTTTTGTTCTCCTTTCCTTGATACTCGGGTATTTCCTTACCCTGTATCTATATTATAACATAGCGTAACGCTATTGTCAAGAGGTTTTTTGAAAAATTTTTACTGTCCGTAGAAAAATTTCAGCTGTTCAGGAATTTCCGTATATTCCTCTTCCCCCGCAAGACTGTTCAGTAAATCTAACAGTCTTTTCGGATTTTGTTTCGCTACTGTGTCAGGCATAATACCTTTTGAGCGGAAAAGAACCGCATATAAATCCCTTAACTTTCCGCCTCCCGTGCTGCTGCCTGACTTTACGCGTTTTTTGATGTTATTGCGTCCATATACATACGCCACAGCGTAAGACATAAACTTGTATGCTCCTCAACGCTGAGTGAGTTTATAATTTCCTGCGTTGCCTCCGTACCCTCAAACATATAGTCTACCGCCTCACGGCACATACTTAACGGACCTTTCGCCTTTTCATCGTTATGCGCGTCATTTATAATACACATAGCCTCAAAGTCAAACGGCTTTGATGTGATTGTTTTCTTGTTAACTGTAATTGATAATGTTCTCTGCATAATTTACCTCCAAAAATCAATGTTTAAGGGACGCCCCCTAAGCGTCCCTTAACAATCGTAATATCTATTCTGTTTTAGTGCTTGCCTTTGTGGGAGCAGGCGTTGTTGTCGGATAATAATTTAAATCTGTAAACCACTTTTCTTCCAATGTTTCCTTTGTAACTCCGTCAGGCAAATCCGTTTCGTCAAAATATGCGTAATAATTATTGTCAAAATCACGCTGTACAGCCGTATAAGTAGCCTTTGCGGTCTGCTTTTCGATAGAACCGCTCGACGGCTTGGTTTTACCGCCAACATTTGACGCAAAGCTGTACGAACCTTTATAGTATCTTACATATCTGTAAGTACCGTCAGACTTTAAAATTCTCCAAGCCACACCAAAATAAACGGTCTTAGTGTCATTTGACACCTCGACAATTCCGTCCTTTCGTTCAAGTCCGCGCCACTCCGCGTCAACCTCGGGCGGAATATCAGCATTTGTAATGTCGTGTCCAAGCTTTTCAATATACGAGCTTGCCACATATGCTCCGTTATCTGCGTCAAATACATCGCTTCCGCCGCTATCTGTAGGGCTTATCTCTACAGTACCGCGAAGATGGTACGGGGTATCATAGGTTGCGCCGTCCTCTGTATCTGTCAGTAATTTAAAAAACGTATAGTTTGAAACACCAATAGTAGGTAATGGTTTACGATTTTCTGTTTTATTGCTCATATTTATTTCCTCCTAAAAACAAATTAAAATATTAGACTTATACTTTGTTATATTACACGGTGAACGTATACACATATCTATACCCCCCTTTTTGGTATTCAAAAAGCACGTCCGAAAACGTGCTTCTTTGATTTATTTTTTCTTTTTAACAGGTCGGAATAATCTTTCGCCTCTGTCTCCCCTTTGGTATCGCATATATAAAATATTATACGGAATTTTACTATGTTCTACCGCCTCTGCTATACATATTTTTTTACCATTGTATTCAATTTTAACATTGCGCCGCGTATTTCTCGATTGACTTTTCATATCAACCCAATGACAATTTGAAGGCTCATAAATTCCATTGTTGTCAATGCGGTCTATTGTCAAATTATCATCATATCCGTTTGACATTGCCCAGTCATAAAATGCTTGAAAATTGTCTTTCCAATCACCACAAACTAAAATACCTCGCCCACCATAATCTTTAAAATGTGTTTGATTAGGATTATAACAACGTTTTTTCATATCTATCCATATTTTATATAATCTTGTGTCGTGCAGATTATGTTTAGTTTTGAGTTGTGCCGCTATCTCTTTTTGAATACAGCCACAAGACTGCGTTCGCCCTGTCTTTAAATACATACCATTCACTACAGATATATTTCCACATTCACATTGACACTTCCAAAAACTTCTGTGACCCTCTGTTAGAACAAACTCTAACACCGTAAGCCTGCCGAACCTTTGCCCTGTCAAGTCTTTTCTGAATGACTTGCTCACGATTTCAACACCTCCACATAAAAACCCCATAGCTCTATACAAAGGTATGTTCTTGTAGAAACATCAAGATTGTCCATTACTTCTTGACTGACTATCCCTTCAAAGAGATAATCTACTGCATCTCTGCAAATCATTAACGGCCCATATAGATTTTTGTCATTGTGTGCTTCGTTAATCATACACATAGCTTCAAAGTCAAGCGGTTTTGAAGTATATCCTTTTCCGTCTTGTGCAAAACTTAATACTTTTTCCATTATATTTTCCTCCTAAATACTTGATTTTAACCCAGAGGAATGATATAATAGATTTATCAATCCTACGTGGGTTGTGTGTTGAGATACTTGTTTCACTTTCTGAGGGCGAGCAAGTATCTCTTTTATTTCTGTTCCTCGTTCAATTTTGAACGTACCCAGTCAGCAAAAGATTTATTTCCCATAGCTTTTTCTAATTTTTCAGCTTCGCCATTATCGCGGCGAGCTTTAAAACTGAAAATTTTATATGCCTTTCTTTCCCACGCTGACTCTTTCTTGTAATCCCTTATTGGTATCACCTCCTAAACAGCCAATACATTGCCTTTACGATAGCAATACCTATAAAAAATATCCCTAAAAATATCAATGCTCTCATATTGACAATGGCAAACATTTAATATATAATATCGGTGAGGGGGATTTCTCCCCCTCGTTGTTACTCGATTATTTTATCAATAACCAGCAGTAACAAGCCGATTGTGAAGTCTATCAAGGCTGAGATTAAAAATTCCTTGTTAGGCTTCTTTTTATTGCTTGCCATTCTCTCACCTCCTTTCTATAATATAATTATATCATACGTTTAAACGTATGTCAAGAGGTTTTTTCATATTTTTCAAAAATTTTTTTCTAAAGTAAAAAATCTTTCGAAAAACGCATTGTTTTATGATGCACACCGCTATTGTCGGGCGGCAGGTCACGCGAGAACTCGCGCGACCAATTATCAGCCGTCATAACATCATTGACTTCAACTGCTATTTTTCCGCAATCGGACGGCTCATCTGCCCATATGTCCACTACCACACACCCCGATTGCACAACTTCGTTATTATCTGCCGAAAAATCGGGGTTTTCTGTCAAATTATAGAAGCTAATAACAGGCAAGTCATTAAACTTCTTAGGGTAATAATATTCTACCGTATAATCCAGTTTTGACAAGGTTTTTTCCGCCTCTGCATTAACATCTGTCATCGTTTTACCGCCTCCCTGATAAGTTTTATAATAGTATCTTTGTTATTTTTAAGCGCAGGTGTTAAAAACGGCTGCGGTTTTTGACCGCTTGTAGTATAGAAATTATCACCGCTTCGATATGTCCATTGTTTTTTCGTCGTATGTGCGACTGACTTGTCCCCTTTGCTTCCCGTACCGTACTCAACAAAAGGCGCATACTCTAAATTAGTGCCTATTTCAGCGGTATTCCCCTCGACATTGACAGTTATACTGCCGCGTAAACGTCCTGTCTGTACAGGACAGTTTAAAACCGCCTCCTTGCGTACAACCTCGCCTGATTCCTGCAATGCGTTATACAATCCTGCCGAAAGATTTTCCGCCACTTTGTCGAGTTTATTTATAACATCACTTACATCAAAATGTATGTTCATACCGTCACCTTCTGCAAAATAACCGCCGCGCCCATATCCCACGCTTCGACATATATAATTTTATACCGTTGTCCGTGTATTTCGGCATAGTTCCCCTCTGTCAAATGCTCGTTATTGTCGCAGAACATACGTTTCTGACACTCTGCCTCAAGTCCGTATTCCTTAGCAAGCAGACCACCGTTATAAGGCTGTACGTCTGCCATAACCTCGCATAACTCTTTAACTTGCCGTATCTTTGAATATACTCCTGTTTCTTTAATTTCAAGCAGTTTTACATCGGTATTATAAAATCTTCTAAACGGTGTTGTCACTCGGTACACGTCCTTTCCTGTTGATGTAAGGCTTCAGCCTGTCGTGATAATTTGCAAAAAAATCATTATCTGGATTTGTTTCCGCATATGATACACTGCGTTCACCCTCCGAAATTGACTTTACAACCTCGGGCGCTGTTTCATGTCCATAGCCTTTTGCGCGGTACATATCAACAGCGATAGTCGGGACAAGGCTTTCAAGCTGACGCGGTAATACCTCAATACGGCAATAGCCGAGTA
>CAJUEZ010000070.1 GCA_910585485.1 uncultured Clostridia bacterium | reverse complement strand
TTATGGCAATTTCAAGATGTTCAAAATCATATAGAGGTTGAAAAAGTCGGTAATTGATGTCTGTATAAGCCTTATATTCGGCTTGTACGGGGTTTTTGTATTTCCGCCTATCCATTAACCATAACAGCATTTAAAAGGCTTACAGCCCGTATATCACTTGACAAAATTTAAGTTTAAAACATTCCGCCCCGTAAGCGGTTTTTTTATTATTCTGACCGTATGAATTTTGACCGAGATTTGTCCGCTATTTGACCGCTACGGTAGAGAAAATAGCGGTCAAGAAGTGAAACAACGTGAAAAGTAGAAGTGCAATAAACGGCATAATAATGCGGTTTGTGGCAAGTAATGATAAAACAGGATAAATTTAATTCTTGTTTCGTAATGAGCAGGCCGCGGGTTCGAGTCCCATTACCAGCTCCAAACAAAAACCGCTTAAACACTACGTTTAGGCGGTATTTTTATTTTTTTGCTGTATGGAATTTTCACTCTGATTTTATCGCTTTGGGGTTTATTTGGGGTTTATTGTATTCAAAAACAGTGAAATCACGGGTTATATTTCATCATCATGACATATCTTAACGTATCTTAACGTATCTTTTTGTAATGTGTAATTATTTAGCGTAATTTTATTGACAAAATAAAAAATTTAGAGTATAATATAGATGTATCGGAGATAAACTGATATCAGCCTATGAGATGTACAGCCTTTTCAGGGGGTTGCATTAAGGCTCTTTATGGTTCACACTAAGCCAATTCCTGAATAGGGGTAATTTCCGAATAAAAAAGTGTATATTTGTATATGACGCTCCATTTTATGGGGCGTTTTTACTTAGGAGTGCTAAAATGGATTTATTGTATGAGTGTGCAAGCAAATATGGTAATTATGCAGGGTGCGATTACACATTCTTTTTGGATTGCGGCATTGATTTCACTGTAGCTTTTAATAAAAGTCATTTTTACCACCTTGTAGGATTGCATAAGCTGACAGATATAGCGCAGCTTCAAAAATCACAGTACAACTCCGCAAATTCCATTTACAGAAATATAATGAACGGGCATATAAAATTTAATGATATTGTGAAAAGCTCGCATTATAATGAGGTAGCAAGCAGATTACAATTTTTCACAGACATTGATAACATCATAAATTCAAAGGTTATAATAGATTTTGACTATACCAAAGTGCAGCGGACAAGCATTTTAGCAAATTACATATTATTTAAGGATTATGGTGAAATGAAAGCCCATTGTGGTTTTGCTTATGACAGGAACGGAAAAGACATATATTACCCCGAAACATTTTTTGTACATGACAATGACTATTATATTAAAAATCAAGATGTATACAGTGTTATAGACATTAAGGTGGAAAAATATAGATAAATGCATAAACCGCCGCACGGCGTCTATTGAAAGAACGATTGAGGTTGTCAAATGTTCTTTTTTTGTTACTTTTTTCACAAGTAACGCAAAGACGCTTTTGACAGCCAAAACTATCAAAAGCGTCATTATTGCTTTATTAAATTACATTGCATTATAATTCTTTTGGGGGTTCAACATATTCTGCAATTTTTCAGCCGCCGCCGCGTCTGCTGATTGTATTGCGTGGGTGTATATGTTGAGCGTTGTACTCTTATTAGCATGTCCGAGCCGCCCTGATACAGTGGCAATGTCAACGCCTCCGGCAATAAGTAACGTGGCTGAAACGTGCCGCAATGTATGGATATGTGCATTAGGTAAGTTATGACGTTTAATAAATTTTCTAAACCACGAAGAAATTGTGTCCGGAAACATAGGCGCATCGTTCGCGGCGGTGAATACCTTTCCACTATCTTGTCATTGGTCGCCCATACTTAAACGCTGCTTCGACTGCTCAATCTTGTATAGCTTTAACAGCTTAACCATATCATCGGGGATATTTACCACTCTTTCAGAGTGTTTTGATTTTGGCGTGTCCTCATATACTCCTTTATTCGGCGTGTAAAGCAACGCTTTTGTTATATGCACTATTCCCTTGTCAAGTTCTATATCAGACCAATTTAAGCCGCAAAATTCGCCTCGGCTAATATAAGCATTATCGCGGTTCTGTATTTAATCGGTTCATCATTCAGGCATTGTATCAGCTCCGCAAGCTGTTTTTCATCAAGTACTGGAGCTTCTTTATTATCAACGTGCGGCGGCTTAACACGGCTACAGGGATTTGATAGTATTATTTGCCATTGTACCGCCGCTGTAAGCATAGATGATAATACACGGTGATATTTGGCTATTGTTGCGGCGGCAAGGCGGTTGTCGTCCTCTACAGGTGAGAATAATCCTTTTATCTGCAATGCCTCTGTTATCTTATCCGCTGTTGATTTTGATACAGTACAACCGTTTATACATTGACGGAGCGTGTTTTCGGATATACCTGCGCTCTCTGCAAGTGCTTTTTGAGTAAAGTTCGATTGTTTTATAATTTCTTTAATGCTTTCTATTGGCTTATACTTTATATCCTCTCTTACTCCGTCCTCCGAAAGATTATTGTAAAACTCCATTATGTGGTGTGGCTGTAGCCTGTCGAGGCGGATATGACCGAGTGCTTTTAATATACGCGGCATAAGTCCCCTGTAGCCTTGTACACTCCGCTCCTTTAATTGCTTTTCTGCGTAATCTTTGAGCCAACGCTCGGAAAACTCTGCAAGAGTGATGTTACCATCAAGGAATTGCCCCGTCTGGCATTTTTCCTCAAACAATACAGCTTGGCGGTCAAGTTCCTTTTCGATTTGCCGCCGCGTCATATTCGGCTTCGGTGTCCACGTCATACGCTTTTTAATCTGCTTGCCCTCGCTATTGTAGCCGCACGATACGGTTATACGGTAACTGTTGCCGCGCTTCTCAATCGTTGCCATTTAAAACATCTTCTTTTTCATCATCAATGAGCATATCCATTAAAGTTAATTGATGATACAGTTCTATAATGGAGAAAGATTGAAATTTTTTAAGAAAATCATTTATTCTTGTTCTTGTTTGCTCTATATAATCTAATAATTCTAAATGTGCTTGAGTCTCATCCAACTTGTGTGCTATTTTATCCCATTCTGTATCTGAAGAATATACCGTACATTTAATTTCGTGCCATAGTTCATATTTGCTCATTAGAGTTATTATGAGAGTTATTATTTCAATAAAATTTTTATCTTCAAAGAGTTTATTAAGATTTTTTCTCTTTGTATAGTCTTTCTGTGTTTTCGCCTTATCAATGATATTTTTACTATCAGCATAGACACCATATAATTTTTTCAATTCGTCTTCTGTGGGGTATTGCATAGATTTTAAATTTTTGATAGTTTTTTCTGAAAGCCCTATTTGGTCTGAAATATTAGATACTGTATGTGTTTTACAATCTTCTATTCCTATAAGATAATCCGCAGAAACATTAAAATATTCTGCTATTGTTTTCAGCATTATAATATTAGGTACAGTATCGCCATTTTTCCACTGTCCTATTGATTGACGTGTAGTATTAAGTTGTTTCGCAAGCTCTGGCAGTGTTAAATTGCGTTCATCTATTAAATCCCTTAATCTTTGCGCAAAGACCGAATTATAGTCATTCGTTTTTGGTTTGCGTCCCCTGTTGCTTTTTATTTCCTTTGACATATGAAAACACCCCTCTATGTTAAAATAAATTGCTTTTTGAATTTAAAAGAAAAATATCTTTACTTTTTATTTTGTTTATGTTATACTTCAATTATAGACAAGATTAATTTGCTTGTCAAGCAAAAGAGAAAAATAAATTGCAAAAGGAGTGTAGAATAATAACTGAAACAAAAAATAATTCAAAAGCAGCGGAATTAAGACGAGAATACCACAGACAATGGCGTAAAAATCATAAAGACAAGGTAAAAGAGTATAACCAAAAATATTGGGAAAAGAGAGCTGAGAAAATGCAAAGGGAACAGGGGGCGGCGAATAATGGCTGAAATAATATCACTACATAAACCGCCGCGTATGCGTGGCATAAAACAGGCGATAGAGGAATTACGCGCTGCCGACAGTGGAACGGCATTAACAGAACACGCATTAAGACGGCTTATATTGAGCGGTGCATTGCCATCTGTGCGGTGCGGCACAAAGTACCTTATCAATATGGACGTGCTGACCGATTATCTATATAAAGGCTCTTGCGGCGGCGAGGAACTTTCCGCCGCAGGAATACGCAAAATTGCTGAATAGGCGGTGAAAGCCTATGTCAACGGAAAACGGATATGTAAAAATATATAGAGATATGCTTGATAATCCTGTTGTATGCAAGGACAATGACTATTTCAGAGTATGGTTATATCTTTTATTAACCGCCACGCATAAAGGCTATTCAGCTATGTTTAATGGCAAAAAAATAGAGTTAAAAGCCGGACAACTTATAACAGGACGGAAGTCAATAGCAGAAAAATGTAACATATCAGAAAGCAAAGCAGAAAGAATTTTAAAATCCTTTAAAATCGAACGCCAAATTGAACAGCAAACATGTAATAAACACCGCTTAATTACTATATTAAATTGGGATAAGTACCAAAACAGTGAACAGCAGATTGAACAACAAGTGAACATCAAACGAACAACAAATGAACAACAAGTGAACACAAACAAGAATGTAAAGAATGTAAAGAATGATAAGAATGTAAAAAATATAAAAGAAAATGTAAAAAGAAAAGTCAGCGATTATGAAACGCTGATAAATGCGTATACCGACAATGAAAATTTAATAAATGCCATATACGGATTTATTGAAATGCGTAAGGCTATTAAAAAGCCTCTTACTGAAAATGCGCTGAAACTGATTTTTAACAAATTAGATAAATTATCAAATATCGAAGCCGATAAGGTAGATATACTTAATCAAAGTACAATGAACAGTTGGCAAGGAGTGTTCCCTTTGAAAAATAATAATGGAGGTGCGGAGAATGGAAACAATAGGCAATATAATGGCGATGACTACTCAGACATCGGCTGGGAATAAAAAGTTAAAATATACAGTCTTGGAGCGGTGCGAAACTTGCGGAGAGCCTGTAAAATTACAAGAGCCTCTTTTCGGTAAGGAAGTAGGCGCAAAGTGCAAATGCTTCAGAGAACAGCAGGAAAGAGAGGAACAGGCGCGGCGGCTTGCAGAGGCAGAATATGAACGGCGAAAAGCAAAAGCTAACAGTTTTATGGACGAAAAGGCGCAAGCGGCGGTTTTTGACAGTTTAATTATTGATGACGATAACAGAAGATACATACAAGCGGCCAAAAATTATTGTAAACATTGGTCTGAAAATTATAAGGAAAACAGAGGTTTATTATTTTACGGCAGTACAGGAAGAGGCAAAACAACGCTTGCTTTCTGTATTGCAAATCGTCTGACGGATGATGGCATAAATGCAAAGGCAATGACTGTAAATTCAATGATACAGAGAGTAAGGGACAGCTTTAGAAACAATGGAGAGGATGGCGAAACAGCATTAAAAGCGGAAATAAAAGCTGCGTCATTGCTTATACTTGATGATTTAGGAGCTGAACAAAAAACAGATTGGTCTACTGTTTTTCTGTATGAAATCATTGACGAACGGTACAGAAGCGGCAAACCGACTATTGTAACAACTAATTTGTCGTTAAAACATCTAAGAGAACATCTTACGGACCAATATGGCGTGCCGCGTGCTTTTGACAGATTGGTTGAGGGACTTACTCCGGTAGAATTTCAGTGCCGCAATTACAGAAAGGAACAAGCTAAAGCAAATAAAAGTGATTATGATTTTTTCGGAGACATTGAATGAGGTAAAAAGATATAGAAAAAGTATTTTCCCATTTTTCACACCTTAAAAGGATAATGCGACATTTCCGACACCCTAAAAAGGATATGGTGACATTTGTTACACCCTAAAAAGAATATTCGGACATTTCGGACACCTTAAAAGAGGATATGATGAATATGCGGCGGATAGCCGTACTATAAAACCTTTCCGCCGCCGCACGTGATATTTTATAAACCTGTATATATTCTATCATACAGGAGGCGGAATATCAATGACAAACGAGGAAATTGTAAAACTTATAAAGCAAGGCGATACTTCTTTAATGGCTGACCTATACAAACAAAATAGGCGGTTTATATTTGCGATTGTAAAGCATATCGGAATACAGCCTGATAATTACGAGGACGCAATGCAGGACGCTTATTTCGGACTTCACGAGGCGGTAAACGGCTTTGATGAAAGTAAGGGATATAAATTCTTGACGTATGCAAAATATCACATACAGAGCACAATACAATGCGGACAAAATGATGTTTTAAATATTCCCGAACATATCAGAGATACAGCAAGAAAAATCAAACGTATGCAAAATGAACTCGCCGCCGCGCTTAGAAGATTACCCACAGCGGCAGAATTGAGCAATAAGACAGGTTTTGACATTGAAACGATAAAGTATACTCTTAATGCCGTAAAGCCTGTAAAATCCATTTATGAGCCTGTAAGTGATGATACGGATAATTTAACGATTGCCGACAGTATAAGAGATGAGTCAATCACATTCGAGGACGATATTGCCGCCGCTGATGAAAGACGGTATATAAACGGAATAATCGGCAAGGCGGTTAATGATTTACCGAAAGCGGAAAAAGAAGCTATAAGATTGTTTTATTTTGAAAATATGACATATCCGGATATTGCGGCGGCGAAAAACATTTCTGTATCTGATGTTAGACGTGATACGGCAAGAGGTTTGAGAAAACTCCGAAGCTCCGATATAGCTTACTTATTTCTTGATGAAGCCATTGACAGTCAAACATCATTTTATCGTCATAGAGGACTAAATACATTCAATACCACTTGGACAAGTGCGACAGAGCAGACAGTAATAGAGCGTGAGCGCATAGTAAAGAAAATTATAAAAGCGGCGGCTAATTCGTAAAACTAACCGCCGCATAAATATAATTTTATGCTGATTGCGTCGCCTCGCTTAAACCTTGTATTCTGCCTATGATATAACCGAGCGTGGCGGCATACATATCATCATCGCAAGCATTAAGTTCTTTCGGAAATAGCTCCAGCATTAGCAACCATATATCATCAAGCTGTTTTGGGAGGCTTTTTCATATTTTGTGTAAAGTCAAAATGGTGCAAAAATTTAAGTGTTTT
>CAJUEZ010000069.1 GCA_910585485.1 uncultured Clostridia bacterium | reverse complement strand
CTCCTATATTAATTTGATTTTCCTTTTTCAGATAATTTACAATCGCACTGTCAAGTGCGTTTCCCGCAATTCTTATTGACTTTGACGCGACTATGCCGCCAAGCGAAATAACGGCAACCTCCGTTGTTCCGCCGCCAATGTCAACTATCATACTGCCTGTCGCGTCATTTATGGGAAGTCCCGCTCCCATTGCCGCCGCCATAGGCTCTTCAATAAGCGCCACGGCTTTCGCGCCCGCCTGTATAACAGCTTCCTCAACCGCGCGTCTTTCCACCTCCGTTATACCGGAAGGTATACATACTACCACTCTGGGTTTAAAAACATTACTTACATTCGCTTCTTTTATAAATGAACGAATCATAGCCTGAGTTATGTCAAAATCAGCAATCACACCGTCCTTCATCGGACGCACCGCAACGATATTTTCAGGTGTTCTGCCTATCATGTCGTTAGCTGCGTTTCCAACTGCAAGCACCTTGCCTTCATATTTGTCTATCGCAACCACTGACGGTTCTCTTACTACTATACCTTTACCTCTCACATACACCAAAGTGTTTGCCGTTCCCAGATCTATTCCTATATCTTTTGAAAAAATCCCCATCTTGTTTTCTCCTTTAGTTATAAAATATTTATATTAAATTCTTCCTCAAGCGTATCGCAAAGCGCGGCGACAGGCAAACCTACAACGTTGAAATAATCTCCGTCTATGCCTTTTACAAGCATTGAGCCAAGTCCCTGAATACCATACGCGCCCGCCTTATCCATCGGCTCGCCGGAGGCAATGTATCTCCGTATTGTTTCTTTTGACAGATTTTTAAACATAACCGTTGTTCTCACAGACGAGCAAACCGTTTTCCCGTCACTCACACGCATAACGCAGTAACCGGTATAAACCTCATGCGCTCTTCCGCTGAGACGCGACAACATTCTCTCCGCCTCTTCCTCATTTGAAGGCTTGCCAAGTATCTCTCCGTCCAGCGTTACAACCGTGTCAGCGGAAATTACGACCGCCTTTTTCCTTTTAAGCAGATGTTTTGCCGTAGCTGACGCTTTTAAAAGCGCGAGTTCCTGCACGTAAATCCCGACAGGCACATCTGCGGAAACAGAACTTTCATCCGCGTTAGACACAACAATATCAAATTTAAGTCCCATTACCTCAAGCAACTCCTTTCGGCGCGGAGAAGCAGAGGCGAGTACAAATTCCGTCACATTAATCCCTTTCCTTACAGCGCTCCGCGGTAAAAATGGCCTCGCGTATAAGTATTTTCAGCCATGGCGGTGTCGGAAAAGTTTCCGGACATAGCGCGTTTATACATATATATTATTTTATCACATTGTGAAAAATTTTCAACAGTAAATAACAATCTGATACTGTTTATTTTCAAATTTTTTAAATCATTTATCTTATCAGCCATAAACAGCGGTTTCGAATTCAGAAGTATCGCGTTGCACCCGTGTCCGCAAATAATCGGAAATTCCTCTTTTTTCCTATCCCGCAGCTTATATATATTCTTACCGTTTTGACACTTTCCCATAGCCTTTATCGGACAATTTTTCATTATCATAAGCGGAAGATGTCCATATCCTATAATTTCTATATCTGTGTCTGCGGCGCTGTTGTCACAAAGTTCTTTAATCTCATGAATATTCAATTCCGGCGAAAGAGTAATTTTTTCAAACCCGTCAAAATGGCGCGCTGAATATGAATTGAAAATATTAAGACGAAAATCACCAATCAAATTTTTATCTCTGTACTTATACGCGGCAGCAGGAGAAGATACAAGCACGCTGTCCGACGTGACATTTTCCCTGCAAAAAATTTCCGCAGTTTTAGCAATCAGACGTATATTATTTTTATCCGCCGTTTCTTTTAGTGTCCCTTGCGCATTTAGCGTCCCTAACATATCTACAGGAACATATATCACGCTGATGTTATTTTTAACTGCTGCTTCCAACTGCTCAGTCGAGGACACTTCGGCTGTAAGAATAATCTCCGTTTCTTTCCTTTGATTCACTCTAGTCGGAGAAAAATCCGTTTCGCGTCGTTCTTCACGGGCAGTACGCATTTTTATAAGCTTGTCCACAGCATCCCGCCTCACGGCATTTATCTCTTTTATAGGAATCGTTATTCCGCTGTCGGAGGAAATATTTATTTCATCACATACAAACGGTGTGTTTCCAAGCTTTGAAAGCTGCTCTGAAAGACGCTTTGAATCCATTTCCTTATTTATCGCGCGCTCTGAATTTAATGTGCCTTTTGTATATGTATAATTACCGTCGTTATCATACATCGTAATTTCAACCGGCTCGTCTTTTTTTAGTGTCCCCATAATACCAACAGGTATTTTCCTTGTATTGCAGTTTATATCCGCGCGTCTTTTCGCTTCCGCGCTGAATTTATTTTCACTGCTGTTACCCGGAGTGTCATGGCTCATCATATTTTTTCCGAGATTCCCTTTAAAATAACCGTCGGTAAAGCCTGTGCGCGAAAACGCGTCCAAAAGTTCTTGCATATCTTCTTTGGACACCTTTCGGGAATTATCAAGATACTTTCTGTACACCCCCACAACCGCCGACACATATTCGGCTCTTTTAAGACGTCCCTCAATTTTAAGAGAAGTGACGCCTATTTTTTCAAGAGTTTCAAGTTCGTTTATAAGCGCCATATCCTTTGGGCTCAGAATATAACCGCGCGCGCTTTTTTTTCCTTGTTCCATAATTTCATATGGAAGACGGCATGGCTGAGCGCACCTACCCCTGTTACCGCTTCTGCCGCCGAGTATACTGGACATAAGACACTGACCTGAATAGCACATACATATCGCGCCATGAACAAAGACTTCTATTTCCGCCTTCGCGTTTTGGCATATATATTCTATCTCCTTTTCGGACAGTTCCCTCGCGAGCACAACTCTCGAAAAACCCATACTTTCAAGATATTTAACTCCTTCAAGGCTTGTCACTGTCATTTGAGTGCTCGCGTGAAGTTCCATATCAGGAATTGTGTTTTTTATTATGTCGGCAGCGCCAATATCCTGCACAATAAGCGCGTCCGCGCCTGCTCTGTTTAATTCCTTTACATAAGACTGAAGTTCATAAATCTCTTTCTCTTTTATAAGCGTGTTAACGGCGGTATGCACTTTCACTCCGTAAAGATGACAATAATCCGTCCATCGCTTTATTTCCTCTATAGTAAAGTTATCCGCGCTGCTGCGCGCTCCGAATTTAGGACCTCCAATATATACCGCGTCCGCTCCGGACTGAACCGCGGCATGGAGAGCGGCATGGTTTCCCGCGGGAGCCAAAAGTTCCATACTCATCAGCTTTCCTCAATCATTTCCATTATTTCCTTTTCGCGCTTGTCATACTTATCCTCAAGTTCTTTAATCTTATTTTCAAGCGTTTTAATATGCCCTTCAAGAAACGTTATCTTATTGCTCGCGTCACTAAGTTCCTTTTTGGCGGACATCGCCTCAGCACGAAGTTCTGTTTCCTCTATAGACACCTGCCCGCTCTTTACACTGTCCAATTCCTTCTGTAAGTCTTTCACCATCTGCTGAAGTTTAAGATTCTTGTCACTATGCTGTTTCACCTGTTTTGTCAAATGCTCCGCGCTGTCGAGAGATTTATAGTATTCATCGCACACGTTAAGCGCGGCAAGAACGATTGGTCTTTCTCCTAAAACATTCTGCCCGCCCTTTATAACGCTTTCTACCTTCTCATTAATATGCTCGCATAGTCTTTCTATATATTCAACGCTTTCCTCTGCCACTACCGTATACTGCCTCGAATTTATTGTAATAGAAACCTTATTAATCGGCATGTCTTCATCTCCGTTTCTGTTATATATTAGCAAATCATTCTATACAATATTATTATACAATAAAAATCAATAAAAAAACAGAGGTTTTTGTAATTTTTTTTGGAAAAATACCGTTATAAACTTACTATTGACAAAACCCACTTGTATTTAGTATAATAAATAAGAGATTAGATGAGATTAGAACAACGAGCATATTTTAATATGAATAATTTATGCCCTTTAAGGACTGGTCTGTCTTTAAGGGTTTTTGTTTTATTCTCAGGAAAGCGAGGAATAGAAATGAAAAGATTAAGAAAAGTAATCACAATCACAGCGGCGGCGCTTCTTTGCGTCTCATCAATGGCAGGATGCGGAGGTCAGAAAAAAACTGCTGACGGTCAGGCTATTTATCAAATAGGTGTATTGCAATACGCAGACCATCCGTCACTTGATAATTGCCGTGAAGGTTTTAAGCAAGGGCTTGATGCTGAGGGAATTAACTATGAACTTAAAACTCAGTCAGCTAAGGCGGACGACGCGACAAACACTCAGATAGCCCAGCAGTTCATATCACAGAAAATGGACTTGGTATGCGGTATCGCGACACCTTCCGCTCAGGCTTGCTACAATGCGGCTTATGAAAACAAGATACCTGTAATCTTCAACGCGGTTTCCGACCCGGTAGCGGCAAAACTTGCGACAAGCAAGACAGAAGCAATGGACGGAATCACAGGTGTAAGTGATATGCTGCCCGTTGAAGAACAGCTTAAACTTATTCGCGAAATGCTTCCCGATGCAAAGAAAATAGGTATTCTTTACACAACGAGCGAGGCAAACTCAGTTTCAACTATTGAGAGTTACAAAGAAAAAGTAGGCGAATACGGCTTTGAACTTGTCGCAAAAGGTGTAACAAACGCGGCTGAAATACCTCAGGCGGTTGATTTGCTTGTCGCTGAAGTGGATTGTATATCAAATATGACAGATAACACCGTTGTTGACAATCTTCCTATATTGCTTGAAAAAGCTGCGGCAAAAAATATTCCTGTATTCGGAAGTGAAGAAGAACAGGTTAAAAACGGCTGTGTCGCTTCGGCGGGTATTGACTATATAGAACTTGGCAAAAAAGCGGGAGTTATGGCGGCAAGAGTTCTTAAGGGCGAGGACATCACATCAATTCCTTATGAAACAATGACTGAGAGCAAAATCACAATCAGTTCCAATGCCGCAAAAAAAATAGGCTTGACAATTCCTCAGTCAATCACAGACAGAGCAGAGGACGTGGCATAATAATATGATTGAAGGACTTATAATCGGTATACTGGAGCAAGGATTTATATACGGCATAATGGCTATGGGTGTATACATAACCTATACCATTCTTGATTTTCCCGACTTGTCGGTGGACGGAACGTTTCCTCTTGGTATTGCGGTATGCTTTATAATGCTGAATAACGGACTGAATCCATGGCTCGCGCTTATTGCCGCTTTTATCGCGGGCAGTATTGCCGGAGTATTTACCGGAATACTTAATGTAAAACTGAGAATACGGAATTTACTCTGCGGTATTCTTACCATGACCGCGCTCTATTCCGTAAACTACGGAATAGTAGGCAAAGCGTCCGCTTTCTTGGATATGAACTCAAAAACAATATTCTCGCAAACAGCCTTTTTGTTTGGCAAGGGATATTTTGCGATCTATTCAAAACTCGCGGTAATTCTTGTCATAGCGCTTGCCGCAAAATTCGCGCTTGATTGGTATATGAGAACAAAGTCGGGATTTTTGCTGCGCAGCGTCGGCGACAATGAGGGACTTGTTATAACTCTCGCAAAAAATCCCGGAACTATAAAAATAATCGGTCTTGCCATAGCAAATGGTCTTGTCGCGCTTTCAGGCGCAGTCTACTGTCAGTACGGCAAAGCCTTCAATGTCGGCTCAGGCACAGGAACAGTTGTTATGGGACTTGCGGCGGTTATTATCGGCACAACAGTGTTTAAAAAGCTTAAATTTCTGCGCATTACCACGGGTGTTCTGCTCGGCATGATAGTATATAAGGCATGTATATCCATAGCGCTCACGCTTGGACTTCCGTCACAGAATACAAATCTTATGATAACCGTTCTATTTATCCTGACTCTTATACTAAATGAATTTTTGCTGAAAAAGAAGAAATCCGGGGTGAAGAAAAATGCTTGAATTATCAAATATATATAAGACATTTAATCCGGGGACTATTGATGAAAAAACACTTTTTTCCGGCTTCAATCTCACGATAAACGAAGGAGATTTTGTAGGAGTTATCGGTTCAAACGGCTCCGGAAAAACAACTATGCTCAACATCATTTCAGGTGACATACCGGTTGACAGCGGTGAAATACTGCTTGATAACACAAGTCTTAACGGGAAAAAGAACTTCAAACGCGCCGCAAGAATCGGAAGAGTTTTCCAAAATCCGGCAATGGGAACATGTCCTTCCATGACTATATGGGAAAACATGTCCATAGCTGACAACAAAGGTCAAACTTTCGGATTGTCTTTCGGGCTCAACAAGCGCAGAAAAGATTTCTACCGCTCAAATCTTGAACTTTTGGGCATGGGACTTGAAAACAGAATGTCAACTCCCGCAGGTTCTCTTTCCGGCGGACAAAGGCAGGCTCTCGCGCTTATCATGGCTACCATGATTCGCCCCGACTTACTTCTTCTTGACGAGCACACTGCCGCACTTGACCCTAAATCTTCTGACAGAGTCATGACACTTACCGAGCAAATCATTCGCGAAAAGAAAATCACAACGCTTATGGTTACTCATAACCTTCGCTATGCCGTTGAATACGGTTCAAGAGCGATTATGATGCATGACGGCAGAATTATAATGGACGTTCAGGGTGAAGAAAAGAAAAACAAAGCAATCAATGACTATTTAAAGGTATTTAATGAAATAAGTATCGAATGCGGAAATTGATAAATCCCAATTCATAAAGCGGCATATATTTATGCCGCTTTATTTTTATCTATACTTATAATTTGTATTGCATTTTACGGCGATACGTGATACAATGACTATATAATTGAAATTCGGAGGTGGAAAAATGTTTATACTTTCTTGCTAAATTGTCGGCAAACAGAATACACACGCTAATTTACAGCGTTATTTTGTTATGTCTTAATGCGGGAAAGTCAGCATTTTTTCAAGCCTCTCATCTCTTATTGAGTTTTCTTTGTCTGTTTGGCTGTGGGAATCTGTTTTCCTGCAGCCATTTTTAGATGATAGGAGGACAAAGACATGTCACAAATCAAAATTTCAAATTTAACATATGCCTATAACGGCAGCTATGATAACGTTTTTGAAAGTGTAAGTTTCACTATAGATACTGACTGGCGC
>CAJUEZ010000068.1 GCA_910585485.1 uncultured Clostridia bacterium | reverse complement strand
AAAACGGCTTTATTGAGATAGAGACGCCGATGATGATTAAGTCAACGCCTGAGGGCGCGCGCGACTATGTTGTGCCGTCGCGTGTGCATCACGGTCAGTTCTACGCGCTTCCGCAGTCGCCGCAGATTTACAAACAGCTTCTTATGATTGCAGGCTACGACAGATATATTCAGCTTGCGAGATGTTTTAGAGACGAGGATTTGCGCGCGGACAGACAGCCCGAATTTACACAGATAGATTTGGAAATGTCGTTTGTGGACGTTGAGGATATACTTGAAATCGGCGAGGGCTTTATAAGCCGTCTTTTCAGCGAAGTATTAAACGTAAATATCCCGACGCCGCTTCCCAGACTTACCTACAGGGAAGCAATGGAGCGTTACGGCTCGGACAAGCCTGACACGAGATTTGGCATGGAGATAATAAACATTTCGGATTTGGTTGCAGAGAGCGGTTTCGGCGTGTTCTCGTCGGCGATTGAGGCAGGCGGTTCGGTAAGGGCTATTGTCGCAAAGAACGCCGCGTCAACGCTTACGAGAAAGGAAATCGACAAGCTTACGGAATATGTCCGCGGAATAGGCGCGAAGGGACTTGCGTTTGTCAGATGGGTTGAGGACGAGCCTTCATGCGGTTTTGCGAAGTTCTTAGCCGAGGGCGAGCTGGACGCTATCCTAAACCGTGTCGGAGCGGAAAAAGGCGACGTTGTGCTGTTTGTCGCAGACAAGGACAGAGTGACATTGCCGACGCTTGGAGCGCTCAGATTAAAGGTTGCAAAACAGCTTGACATTATTCCCGAGGGATATAACTTCTTGTGGATTACGGAATTCCCGTTCTTTGAGTATGACGAGGACAGCAATTCATGGATTGCCATGCATCACCCGTTCACAATGCCTATGGACGAGTGTATACAGTATCTTGACACAGACCCCGGCAAGGTAATCGCGAAGGCTTATGACCTTGTTTTAAACGGCACGGAGTTATCAAGCGGTTCAATAAGAATTAACGATTACGAGCTTCAGCAAAAGATGTTCGAGGCGCTGGGACTAAGCGACGAGGAAATAGAGTCAAAATTCGGATTTCTTGTTGACGCATACAAGTATGGCGCGGCGCCGCACGGCGGTATGGGTATAGGTCTTGACAGACTGGCAATGCTCATGTGCGGAGCGGAAAGCCTAAGAGACGTTACGGCATTTCCGAAGGTGCAGAACGCGTCAGAACTGATGTCAGGGGCACCCGGCACGGTTGATGAGGAACAGCTAAAAGAACTGTCAATAAGCTTTATTCCGGACAAAGACGATAATTAATAAATTATTCATACTGCCGCAATAACCTTATTGTAAAATATACTTGTAAAAATACGACTATGAAATTTAGTTTATAGAACGGAGCGTTGTATAAGTGATTACGGTTTCTCATCTCACAAAAAGATATGGTGACAAGTATGCGCTGAATGATGTCAATTTTGATGTAAAAAAAGGCGAAATTCTTGGATTCCTTGGTCCAAATGGCGCGGGAAAGTCTACTACAATGAATATTATAACGGGATACATTTCCTATACTGAAGGGGAAGTGAAGGTAGACGGATATGATATTATGGATAATCCTATGGAGGTTAAAAAACGCATAGGTTATCTCCCTGAAATACCGCCCTTGTATCTTGATATGACGGTTTGGGATTATTTGGAGTTTGTATTCGCGCTGAAGAACGTAAAAACAACTGATATGAAAGAACATCTTCAATCTGTTATCGACACGGTTAAAATTGATGGTGTAAAAAACAGGAAAATTTCTAATCTTTCTAAAGGGTATAGACAGAGAGTGGGTTTTGCGGGCGCATTGATAGGCGATCCTGATATTCTTATTTTGGACGAACCTACAGTTGGATTAGATCCGAAGCAGATTATAGAAATACGTAATGCTATAAAAGAACTTGGGAAAAAGAAAACAATTATATTCAGTTCGCATATATTAAGCGAGATAAGCTCGGTATGTGATAGAGTTATAATAATCAATAAAGGAAAAATTGTCGCGGAAGACACACCTCAAAATCTTTCCGCGAAAATCGGTGATGCTCAGCGTATGATGATTAGAGTGTCAGGTGACAAAGAACAGGCAGAGAGTATTCTCGAATCGTTTGATAGCGTATCAAATGTAACGTGTGTATCTTCTTTGGGAGATACATTCGACTTTGAATTTGACACAAAGATGAGTAATGAGGATAAAAAAGAATTGTTTTTTGCTTTTGCGCAAAATTCGATTCCGATTCTTTTACAACAGGAAACCGAAGTATCATTAGAAGAAATATTCCTGAAACTTACATCCGCAAAGGAGGCAAATTATGAAAGCGATATTCAATAGAGAATTTAATTCGTATTTTACATCCATGCTTGGGTATGTTTTTTTAAGTATATTTCTGATGCTGACAGGCTTTTTGTTTTATTTAATGAATATAAAAGCGTTAAATTCAAGCATGAAATACATGTTCGGAATTTTAATCAACTGGGCGCTGTTTCTCTTGCCGTTGTTGACAATGCGGCTGTTTACAGAGGATCGCAGAATGAAAACAGATCAGCTTCTTCTTACCGCGCCGATAACTATAAAAGATATTGTTTTTGGGAAGTTTTTTGCGGCTTTTGGAGTATTTCTTACAGGAATGCTTATTACTTTGATTTTTCCTGTCATACTATCTTTTTTGGGCAGTTTGCCTGTTGCTGAGACAATTAGCTGTTATGTGGGTTTTATACTTCTTTGTTCTGTCATTCTTGCTGTCGGAGCATTTATGTCGTCAATAACCGAGAATCAGATTATCGCCGCTGTAGCTACGTACGGTGTCCTTGTCTTGATGTTGCTTATGGGATCTATGTCCACATATATCGGTAATGAATTTATTGTGAAAGTCATGCTTTGGCTGTCGCCGATTCAGCGCTTTAATGATTTTACTCTCGGTATTCTCAATATAGAGTCAATAGTTTATTATTTGAGTTTGGCAGGACTGTTCTTGTTCTTTACGGTAATGTCTTTTGAAAGACGAAGATTAAGATAGGAGAATTGCGTTATGGACAAAAATAAGCAAAAAAAACAAGTGAAGAACAACAGCGCGAAAAAAATGCGGCAACGTTTCAATATGGGAAGCAGTATTGCAGTGGCTGTAATTATTGTGGTGCTTATAAACATTTTTGTGGGCATATTGGCAGATAAGCTTAATATTAAGTTTGATTTAACATTAAATAAGTTGTATGAACTTTCGGAAAAAACCAAGGAATATTTGGAAGAATATAACCTGCCTACAACAATATACATTCTTGCAAGCGAAGCTGAGCAGGATGACAGAATACGTTCGGTGCTTGACAATTATATGACGGAAAATAAGTATATAACGGTAAAAAATATTAACATGAAAGAAAATCCTACATTTGGCAAAGGCTACGTCAGCAACGGCGAAACCTTAAGCGCTAATTCAATTATCGTGGACGCGGGAGATAAGCACAAAATTTTTACACGGACTCAACTGCATGAGGTTGATAATGAACAAGGCGATGCTTTAAATGTTGAAAATAATATAACGGCGGCATTAAAGTATGTTTCAAGCGATGTCTCACCGAAAGCGTATTTTATAAAAGGGCATAACGAAAGCGGCGTAAAGGGCGCTATGAAGAAACTTGAGACTGAAAATTATGAAACCGGGGAAATTACCACACTTACCGAGGATATTCCGAGTGATGCGAATCTGCTTTTAATTATAAATCCCACAGTAGATTTTTCGGAAATGGAAATATCAAAACTTGACAAATATCTTACTAACGGCGGTAATATACAAGTTTATTTTAATGTCGGTAATCATGACATGCCGAATCTCTATTCCTATCTTGAAATGTGGGGGATAGCCGTTAATAATGATGTTGTTCTTGAAAACGATTCAAGCAAGATACTTCCACTCGGCAATAACTCTCAATCTCTGACAATAACGAATATACTGACAGACTCTGACTTTACGCATGATTTAATTGCCAAAAAGAGAAGTTTAGCATATATTACAAACTCCTCAAAATCACTGTCACAGCTCTTTTCACAAAATGGTGATATTACAGTGACTCCGATGCTCGGGACATCCGAACATTCCTACACTTCAACAAATTATGAGAATGTAACGCAAGGAATAAGTGATGATGAACAAGTAAATACTGTGGCGGCATTAGCTGTTGATGCGGCGCATAATTCATCGGTATATGTATCAGGCAACACATTCCTTTTGCAAAGTGATGATTCCGTTCTTTCGACGCAGTTCAGCCTTGCCAATTATGATTATTTTATGAATTTGATTAATTATACAACCGGTAGAGGAGAAAGCTTTACTGTCAACAAAAAAATGCTTCTTGAAGGTAATATAGCTGTTTCAAAAACAGCTTCAGGCATTATAATGGTATTTGTGGTATTTGTAATTCCGATTGTTATATTGCTGATTGGTTTTATCATATGGATTAGAAGGAGGAACCTATGATGAAGTCAAAAAATTTAATTATAGCGGCCGCGGTTATTATATTGCTCATTGTAGGAATACTTATTTTTAATAATATAGACTTTTCAAAACCGAATAATGCACCAACAGAATCCGACGATCCTGTGTACACTATTATGTCAGAGGACGCTGACGATATTAATACTATTGAGGTCACTACCGATGAAGGCACTATAAAAGCTGTAAATCTCGGAGAATCGGTTTGGACAATAAACGATATGAGTAATAATGATATAGATACTTCTAAGGCATACGGTCTTGCAGGTACTGTTTCCGTTCTGACATCAAAAAATAAAATAGAAGAATCGCCTGTTGATTTAGCAAAATACGGACTTGATAAACCAAGTATCTCTATTAAAATCACAATGAAAAACGGTAATACAGAATCTTTGTTCATAGGTGACTCCAGTCCAACGCTTGGTGAATATTTTATTATAAAAGAAGGGGATAGCGCTATCTATACAATATACCCATACAAAGTTGCGGCTATTAGTCAGCCACTCAGTTTTTATCAGGAATTTAACAGATTCAGTGTGAATATTGATGACATTTGCGGTATTAATATAGCGCGTATTGATGAAACTATAAATCTTGAGATGATTGATAGTTCTGAAGATACCTTAAATAACGTATGGCAAATGACAATTCCGTATGAAAGCGCGGCAAATGACGACTATGTTGATAATAAAATATTAGAACCTATATCAACTATTACGCTTGACAATCCATTGAAGGGTGTTGATGGCGGTTTTTCTGAATCATCGACAGTAATGACGCTTTCGATAAAACCGTATGATAATTATTCAGGAGAATATGGCGAGGTTTACACTGAAACAATGACATTCGGAAAAACATCAGGCTCTAAGACATATGTAAAATACAAAAACAGCACATTTCTTGTCCCAACTGATGACATACAATTTGTCAAAGAATTATCATTCAATATTGTCAGCAAACTTCAGGCGCTTGTAGATATTACAAAAGTATCGGGAGTAACGGTTGAGTATCAAGGCGAGCAGCATACTATAGATATTGAGCATAATGATGCCGAGTTCAGATTTAAGCTTGACGGAGCGGATACGGATAATGACGCTTCGCAAAAAATGTATCAGGATATAATAAGCCTTGCGGTTGATTCAGTATATAAAGGCGAGAAAACTAAAGATACTATAATGCAAATAACATATAAAGGAATTAAAAATGGTTCGGATACTGTCGTCGAGTTTAAAGAGATTGATGACGTAAATTGTGCTCTGATACGTAATGGAAAGACTGAATTTACAATCAAAAAGAGTAAACTTACGGAATTAGTAAACACATTTAAAGAATATGTAAAAAATCAAGATTAATAAGGAGCGAAAAATGGAAAACTTATGGGGGAATGTGATTCCTTATTGGGACGAAACATTTATTGAGAATGATGAAACAGCGCCAAGGAAACCAACAATAACATCTTACCCGTCCAATTCAAAGTGCGCGGTTGTGATTTTTCCCGGCGGAGGATATACGATGCGCGCGGCCCACGAAGGAGAGGGATATGCAAAATGGCTTCAATCCATAGGAATAACCTCGTTTGTGGTTGATTACAGAGTAGCGCCGTATAAGCATCCCGCGCAGATAAGCGATGCAATGCGCGCGATAAGATATGTGCGTCATAACGCTGATAAGTATGGTATTGACAAGAATAAAATCGCGGTTATGGGTTCAAGCGCGGGCGGACACCTTGCAGGAAGTGTATCAGTTCACTATGACAAGAAAATGTATGAACCTACGGATGAAATTGATGAGGAAAGCTGTCGTCCTGACGCGGCAATTCTTTGTTATCCTGTAATTGATATGTTTGAGTATCGTCATGACGGCTCACGTCAAAATCTGATAGGGGAAAGGGCTTTGTATTCGGACAAAGAACTGATGTCTTTATATAATCATGTGAACGCAAATACTCCGCCGACATTTATTTGGCATACTTCGTCAGACCAAACCGTACCGGTTGAAAATTCGCTTCTGTACGCTCAGTCATTGAGTAAAGAACAGGTGCCGTTTGAACTTCATATATATCCAATCGGACATCATGGACTCGGATGCGCTGAAGAAGTGCCGCATGTTGCGCAATGGCTGAAATCACTTGATAATTGGCTTAAACTTATTGAATTTAAATAAAAAAAATCTCTGCTTACCGACAAACAGAGTGCAAAATGAAAGAGATACAGACTTGTTTTTGTCCGTATCTCTTTTACTGAGCATTCAGACGATTTTTTCTTAAAAATCGCATAAACGCTAATTTAATTTCCGTCTGCCGCGCAAAGCGGTTTCATTCCTTTTAAGCTGTCCCAAAGCGTAACCTTAACTTTACCGCTTGCGTTAAAATTTTGCGGTTCTATCGGTTCGTTTTCACCTTTTACAAACGGTACATCTTTTGCGCTGACGCTTAATAATTTGCCGCTGTCATCATAAGCCGCAAAAATTACCGTATATGTACTGTCTTCGGGAACGGTTACAACAGCTTTTTCATTTTCGTATTTTATACTGAATTTTAATACGGGTATTTTTTCAGCTTCTTTTGTACCGCACCCGTTTTTACACTCTCTTGTTTTAATGCCCTCGTCTGTTTGGGTCGGCTCTGCTGTTATCTCCCATTCACTCCAGTTATGATTTAACTTAGGTATTATCGTCTGCTCAGTAATCACTGTATTGCATACACTGCAATGACTACCCGCTGTTTTACCGTCTGTTTCGCAAGTAGGCTCAACTGAGGTGTCTGTTACCTCTGTATGACCTGTCGCGTCAATAGTCGGAATACCGTCTATTTCCCGTGAGGCTTCCTCGTCCTCGAATACAGCGGTACAATTCATTCAAAGTTATATAAATGTGAATGATAATTAGAGCCTATGTTTTTATCTAACATACGCGCATTTGTAAATTTGT
>CAJUEZ010000067.1 GCA_910585485.1 uncultured Clostridia bacterium | reverse complement strand
AATAGGAGAAATATGAGGAGTAAAACGGAACTGTTTTTGAAAAAAATTTTTAAATTTATACAACTTTTTTCTGGAGGTGAAACAAGACGCTTTACAACAGGGAATTTGACGAGGAGCAGGAAAAATTAAATAGAGAAGTAGAAACAGAAAAACAAGCTACTACTACAGATGATGTTGAATATACCGAGCCGAAAAAGCAATGGCACGAACTGCAAGCCGAAGCGTTACAAATAATTGAGGACGCGGCGCGGACGCAAGAGGAATTTGAGGAAGTTGTCAAATGGTATGACAGACTTGACGCTAATCGGGAACGCAAGGAACGCTACCACGAAATATGCAGGGGCGATAATATTCCGCTTGACTATAATGCTGATGAAAACGGTATCTGTTTCCCTCGAAATATTAACAAATACCTATGGAAACAAATACAAAAAGGCGAATTTGACGAAGCAATATATGATTGTCCCCACGAGCTACAAGACTTAATTACCGAGCCTTATATAGAGGAAATACTAGGAGAATTGACAGCCGAACAAAAGGAAGTCTTATTTTATTACATAGTTAAAGGTTTCAGCACATCAAAAATTGCTTGCATACGAGGTCAAACGGACAGAAATATCCGCAAGGTAAAAAATACGGCTTTAAAGCAGATACGGGAAAAGGTATATTCATATTTAACATCAAATTCTGAACATAATATGACAATTCAAGAGAAAAGATTTGTTGAAAATTATCAGAAATTGATTGACAATAGCAAATAATAGTAGTAATATAGATATTATGAAAGAGATTACAGAAAAATGAGGTTTATTTTGTTATGGAAAATATTTTTAAAAGAGCAAGCTCTAATTGGGTAAAATACAGTGAATATGTGATGATTGAAGCAGAGGACGGTTCTTGGTATATTCAGCCTATGCCTGACGCAAAGATTAAAATATATAATATCCTTGAAAATTACGAAACAATGGTAATTGACGCGCTGAATGTCGGACTGCTGTGTATGAACAGTCCGGACGAGGAAAAGCAGCAGCAGGCAATTTTTAATTTTATATCAAACTATGGTCTGCTCGGCTTTATGACCGCATTGCCGACAACACCACAATTTATGAATTATGAAGCGGTATATCTCAACAAAAACAGATATATAAAGGACGAAACAATGTTAACAGAGGAATATCTAAAAATATTCTTTCCGTTTGAAATGCCCGAAGTTGAAAATTTCAAAGGCGGTGTTTCTTGGACAATTAGCGGCGATAAGGATATGATGGCTCTTGCTATGACTATGGATAAGCGACCTATGGCTGTCAATATGCTGTTTCAGCGTGAATACGCGGAAAGATACGATTGGATATTAAAACAATTTAAGAATTGGGCGTTCACTTTCTTTACAACAGTATTGTATTATGAGAATTTAGACAGCGATAACGAAACCGCAAGGGAGGTTTACAGAGAAGCTATGGCGGCTTTTGACGGTATTGCGCCGACCTATCACCTTGAATTGCTTGACGCTCCGACAATGGTATGGGATTTTCATTCGCTGTTACTCGGTATTCAGATGATGTTCAGCTTTATGCTTGTGAATGAGAAAAATCCTTTGAGGATTTGTAGACACTGTAATACCGTATTCAAGGCAAGCAGACCGAGCGCGGTATTTTGCAGTCCTCAATGTAAAAATCGGTATAATGTTTATAAGAGCAGGAAAAAAGATAGAAAATAAGGGTTTCTGTGTGGGCATTTAGGACATTTTAGACCGCATAAAACCTATACTTTCAAGGCTTGAAACACGAAACCCCTTATGTCTATATTCAAGGGTGCGAAAATGAGTTTTTTCTATTCCACTATAAAAGACGCAGACCAAACAAGTCTGCGTCTTAAATTTAGCTTATTTATGTAAATATGTATTATGAGCTTCATTCAGCAGTTTTCTTGCAACCGTAAATTCTGCGCTGTCAACAGGCGGTATATTCCAATAGCAGAAATCCCCGACCATATCAGTATCAGGATTAAATGACGCGTCAGCAGCTTTGTAAATTATTATTCGCGCTTCGTCATAAGCTGTGGCATAGTCTTTGCCATTCTGTACCTCAATCATCAAGTCTGCAAGCAATATCCTCAATTTTTCTTCGGTTTGTTTGTAATAATCAGGTCTTAGCAATAAATCACGATAATATCGGATTGCATTTTGGGCGATTGGTGATAATATTCCGTAACCATTGCCATTTGTCTGATTTGCTATAACTGCCTTGCGTATTCTTGTGTTCGCATATCCTGCGGCTAATCCATAGCCAAGCCTATCCGCTTGTACTTCGTCAAGAATATCGCCTATAAGACTTTCAACGATTTGTGTCTGTTCCTCTGTCGCATTAAGCGGTGTTGTTTCTCTCGGAATACTCGCCGCATTTGCCGTAATGCTTGATAGTGTTAAAATAGCTGTAATTGTATATGTAATAATCTTTTTCATATTCTTGCCTCCCAACCATAAACTATCTCTGATATAACAAATTCCTCTGCTATATGCTTAAAATTGTTCATCAATCCAACCCATTTCATTTGGTCTGTTGATTTTAATTCTTCGGTTATGTCTGACTTTGCCGCTAAATCCTTAACAATCTTGTCCACCATATTTTTTGATGTTGTATCGATTTCCTCCAGATATTCAAGTAATGTTCCGTCCATCAATTTCGTAGTATATACGCTTGGACGGTATTCCTTTAAAAATTCTCTGTGAAGTCTGCCATACTTACCAATGTTGTATTTCTTGTTTGGTACTGTCAGTGCGGGGATATAATAATCCCCGACTTTTACATATTCAATTTTCATTTGCGTTTCTCCTCTCTTTATGATATAATATTTACCAAAGACAATACGGTTGTTATATGGATTGCCTTTTTGTGGAAAAATAGATTTAAACCTCCCTTCTGTTATATACAACCACTGTTCAATCTACCACAAATGAGCCGCAGCCATATACAAAATTTTAAAATATATTAATATTATAGTGGGGTATATATTTGGTGAAATGCGTGTTATCACTTTCACCCTTAACATTATATATCTTGGTATAATGATTCAAGAGATGATAAATCACGTATGAACTTCATCACAGCAGAAAACTACAGTTTTACGTCATCAGCACTATCTGCCCATATCTTTAACCGCTTAAAGACACAGGGTGTATTCACGCTTCGGAAATCTATTTTATAAGGAGAAAATATAGAAATGAAAGAATTTAATGATACCGGTATGGATGCCCTTTTTTCCGCCGTACTTCAGCTTAAAACCAGGGAGGATTGCATGAAATTTTTCACCGATTTATGCACTATCTCGGAATTAAAATCCATGAGTCAGCGTATGCAGGTGGCACTCATGTTAAAGAACAAAACTGTTTATACGGACATCGCCGCCGCCACGGGAGCGTCTACGGCGACTATAAGCCGCGTCAACAGATGTATAAATTATGGCTCTGACGGCTACAATTTAGTAATTGAAAGAATGGAGAACGAAAATGAATAGCTACTCCGATTTTGCGTATATATACGATTCTCTGATGCACCGTGATATTAACTACGAAAAATGGGCTGATTATATTGAAAATCTTTTTGATATGTACGGAGTAAATCCGAATCTTGTCTGCGACCTTGCCTGCGGCACAGGGAACATTACAATCCCGCTTGCGCGGCGCGGATACGATATGACCGGAGTTGACATTTCAGAAGATATGCTGAACATAGCCCGAAACAAAGCGGAAGGTCTTAACATACTTTTTCTTAATCAAAGTATGACAAAACCGGATTTATACGGAACTATGGGCGCGTTTCTGTGCATGATAGACGGAATAAATTACATACTGCCGCCAAAATCGCTTCTGCAAATGTTCACGCGAATAAAAAAATGCTTTATGGATAAAGACGCTGTCTTTATTTTTGACGTAAGCACAGAGTACAAGCTGAAAAATATCATCGGCTCAAATACATTCATCCACTGCGGAGAAAAAATATTCTATACATGGCAAAACAGATATATTGAGAAAAAAAAGCTTTCCGATATGTTCCTTACGTTTTTTGTAAAAGACGGCAAAAAATATTCCCGTTTTGAAGAAAGACATCTGCAACGGGCACATTCTGTAAAGGAACTTACGGAAATCATAAAAAAAGCCGGCTTCACAACGGTAGACACGTATGATGAACTTTCCTTTTCCAAGCCGCGCCCCGACAGCGAGCGAATCGTTTTTGTATGTCGGTAAGACTTACCTCATATACCGATAATTTATGCCTTTTTACTTGATTTTTGTGCCATTTTGTGGTACAATAATTTAGTTGGATATATTAAATATTATGTTTGAAAAAAAGCATTTCAAACCTACTAAATAGGAGGAAATTATGGCAAGAAAGTCAGAAGATCTCAAGCTGGACATGGAGGCAATCCAAAATCAGCATATTATTGATGTTGATCTCAACAGCGAAATGAAGAAAGCTTATATAGATTACGCTATGAGCGTTATCGTAAGCCGCGCCCTTCCTGACGTGCGTGACGGAATGAAACCTGTTCACAGACGTATATTGTATGATATGTACGAATCTAATCTTTTATACGAAAATGATTTCAAGAAATCCGCGGCAACCGTCGGAGACGTGCTTGGTAAATACCATCCGCACGGTGACTCTTCCGTATATGACGCGATGGTGCGTATGGCGCAGGACTTTTCACTGCGTTACCCGCTTGTACAGGGTAAAGGTAACTTCGGAAGTGTGGACGGAGACCCGGCCGCTGCTTATCGTTACACTGAGGCTAAAATGTCAAAAATATCCGCGCTTATGCTTACGGATATTGAAAAGGACACAGTAAATTTTGTTCCAAACTACGATGACAAGATTCCTGAGCCTGATGTTCTTCCCTCGCGTTTTCCGAATCTTTTGGTAAACGGCAGCGCCGGTATCGCCGTAGGTATGGCGACAAATATTCCGCCTCACAACCTTACGGAAACTGTTGACGGAATAATCGCCGTTATAGACGACCCGATGATTACCATTGAGGAACTGATGACTTATATTCAAGGTCCGGACTTCCCGACAGGCGGCATTATCATGGGAAAAAGCGGTATCAGAAACGCTTACACAACCGGACGCGGCAGAATAATCCTGCGCGCAAATGCGGAAATTGAAGAATATAACGGCAGACACAGAATTATCGTTACTGAGATTCCGTATCAGGTTAATAAAGCAAAGCTTGAGAAGCACATAAACGAGCTTGTTCGTGACGGTAAACTTGACGGCATCTCCTCTACCAGAGATGAGTCCACGGAAGTTATAAGACTTGTCATAGACCTCAAGCGCGACGCTAACCCAAATGTTGTTTTGAATAACCTTTACAAGTTTACACAAATGCAGGACACATTCGGTGTTATTCTTCTCGCATTGGTGGACAAAGAGCCTAAAATACTTAATCTTCGTGAAATGATTGACCATTACATCGCTCATCAAGAAGACGTTATAACAAGACGCACTCAATTTGAACTTAACAAGGCTCTTGACCGCGCTCATATATTAGAGGGTTACAAGATTGTTATAGACAACGTTGATGAAGTTATTAGAATTATACGTTCTTCAAAGAGTATTCCGGACGCGAAAGCCGCATTGTGCGAACATTTTGGATTGTCTGACGTGCAGTCTGACGCTATAGTAAAAATGCAGCTGGGACGTTTGTCAGGCATGGAGCGTGACAAGATTGAAGCGGAGTACGATGAAATAACAGCGAAAATAGCCGATTACAGAGACATTCTCGCCAACGAAAGCAGAGTTCTTGAAATTGTCAAAAATGACCTTATTGAAATCAAAAACAAGTACGGCGACGAAAGAAGAACAGAAATTTCAATGGTCACAAATGAAATCGACATCGACGACCTTATTGATGAAGAAGACATTGTTGTAACTCTTACTCACAGCGGGTATACAAAGCGTCTGCCTGTTGACACCTACAAATCACAGCGCAGAGGCGGAAGAGGTATTTCCGGTATGTCAACACGTGAGGAGGATTTTGTTGAACATCTGTTCACAACAACTACTCATCATACACTGTTGTTCTTCACGACCAAAGGCATCGTATACAAACTCAGAGGTTATCAGATTCCTGAGGCAAGCCGTCAGGCGAAAGGCACAGCCATTGTTAATCTGCTTCCTATAGAAGGTGATGAAAAAGTCACTGCTATGATTCCGATAAAAGAATTTGAAGACGGCAAGTTCCTCACCTTTATAACCCGCAACGGTATTATAAAGAAAACTAATGTTATGGATTACTCAAGAATACGTAACGGCGGTTTAAGGGCCATTGAACTTGACGACAATGACGAACTTATAAGAGTAAAACTTACTGATAACAATCAGGATATTATACTCGGCACACACGACGGATACGCTATAAGATTCAGCGAGAAAGAAGTCCGTTCAACAGGACGTACAACGCGCGGAGTTATGGGTATAAGACTTCATAGCGGCGACTATGTTATAGGCGCTTCCGTGGCTCTTCCCAACAGTCAGCTTTTAACTGTTACAGAAAACGGTTACGGCAAAAAAACCCCGCTCAACGAGTACCGTATTCAGTCCAGAGGCGGAAAGGGTATTTTCACATACAGAATCACCGACAAAACAGGAAAGCTTGCCGGTATGAAAACCATTACCGATGACGACGATATAATCCTCATCACCTCTGACGGAGTTATAATCAGAATGCACACAGATGAAATATCATCATACAGCAGACAAACACAAGGCGTCAGAGTAATGAAGCTTGACGATGGTGTGCAGGTCATGAGTATCGCGCGTACAGAGCGTGAAGAAGAACAGGAAGATAATAATTCAGAAGAATCAAGCGCTGCAAGCGAAAATCAGACAGAAGGAGATAATTAAAGCCATGAAAAAATCAATTAGCATTATAGCCGTAGTTTTATCTATGCTCATACTGCTTACAAGTTGTAAAGGCTCAGATAACAACGGCGCAAACGATACAGGCGCGGACAAAAATCTTACAAAAACAACAGTGACTGCAACAATAGAACTTGAGGATTATGACAGCATATCTCTTGAGTTATATCCCGACCTTGCTCCCGAAACAGTTGAAAATTTTGTGGAGCTGGCAGAAGACGGGTTTTATGACGGAACTATCTTTCACAGAGTTATTGAAGATTTTATGATTCAAGGCGGCGGCTACGATGAAAATCTTAATGAACAAAAAACCGCGTCAATCAAGGGCGAGTTTGCCGAGAACAATTTCGAAAATTCTCTTTCGCATGTACGTGGAGTCATTTCTATGGCAAGAACGCAAAACAAGGACAGCGCCACAAGTCAATTCTTTATCGTTCAGAAAGACGCTGTTCATCTTGACGGTAAATTTGCCGCTTTTGGAAGAGTTACCGAGGGTATGGATGTCGTAGATGAAATCGCGTCCGTAAGAACAGGTTCTGTAGCTTCGGCATGGCTTGAAGATGTGCCTATTGAACCGATAGTAATCAAAACCATTACTATTGATTCCCCATCATCTTCAAAAAGCAGTTCGTCAAAGAAAAAAAGCACGCCAAAGCCTACTGCGAAAAGCGCGAAATCAACCGCGAAACCTTCCTCATC
>CAJUEZ010000066.1 GCA_910585485.1 uncultured Clostridia bacterium | reverse complement strand
AACTATAATCAATAAGAAGTCAGCGCCGACGCTAAGCGGCAGAAGCTACATGGAAATAGTAAAGGATATGGCGCGTCTTTGTGAAAATGTGGTATCGGCTGCCGGTGTTGATATGAATCAGGTAAAAGCGATAGGAATAGGCAGTCCCGGAACGATAGACAGCGAAAACGGTGTGGTTGTTTTTGCGGGCAATTTGCATTTGGAAAAAGCGCCGATTGCCATGGAACTTAAAAAGTATTTTAATATTCCGATACACCTTGAAAATGATGCAAATGCCGCCGCATACGGAGAATATATCGCCTGCGGACATGATGTGGACAGTTTTGTGTTTATCACTCTCGGCACGGGTGTTGGCGGCGGAATTATAATAAATAAGCAGATTTACCGTGGATTTAATAATGCAGGTGCGGAAGTCGGACACATGACACTCGAAATGAACGGCGAGAAATGCACATGCGGAAAGAAAGGGTGCTTTGAATGTTACGCGTCCGTAACCGCGCTTAGAAGACAGACAAAGGAAATGATTGAGCGAAATCCTGATTCTCTGATGTGTGAATGGGTGAGGAGAGAAGGTCATATAAGCGGAAGAACAGCATTTGAATGCGCCAAGGCGGGCGATAGGGCGGCAATAGAGGTCAGAGACACTTATATAAGATATATAGCGGAGGGGATTGTAAGCGTTGTGAATATTTTTCAGCCGGAAATACTTGTCATAGGCGGAGGAATAAGCAGAGAAGGCGATGTGATATTAAAGCCGCTCAAAGAATTTGTTGATAAATATGATTTTAATAAGTTTATGCCCAAAACGGATATAAGAATCGCTGAATTATTTAATGACGCGGGTATTGTCGGGGCGGCAATGGCGGCGAAAAATCGGAAATAGTCAGTAAGTAATACGTAAATATTTAAAATAAAATATTGTATTTTAGTGAAAAATCTGTTAAAATGTAATGTGAAATAAAATTTTTAGAATTAATAAAAACGGAGTGATAATATGAAAATCAGAATTGGAATTTTAGGCTATGGAAACCTTGGACGCGGGATAGAATGCGCGGTAAGGCAAAATGACGATATGGAACTTGCGGCGGTGTTTACGCGACGCGAGCCATCTTCCGTAAAAATTCTTACCGAAGGTGTGAATGTATATTCCGTAAATGACGTTGAGAAGCATAAAGACGAGATAGACGTTATGATTCTATGCGGAGGAAGCGCTACGGACTTGCCGAAACAGACGCCGGAATTTGTTAAATATTTCAATGTAATAGACAGTTTTGATACTCATGCTAATATTCCTAAGCATTTTGACAGTGTTGACGCCGCGGCAAAGGCAAGCGGAAACGTTGGAATTATTTCAGTAGGATGGGATCCGGGAATGTTTTCATTAAACCGTCTTTACGCTAACGCTATTCTTTCAGACGGAAAAGATTATACTTTTTGGGGCAAGGGTGTAAGTCAGGGACACTCGGACGCTATACGCAGAATTGACGGTGTAAAAGACGCGCGTCAGTATACTGTGCCGGTTGAAGAATCCTTGGCGGCGGTAAGAAACGGCGAAAATCCGGATTTAACAACTCGTCAGAAACATACGCGTGAATGCTATGTTGTGGTTGAGGATGGCGCTGATAAAGACAGAATTGCAAATGAGATAAAAACGATGCCGAATTATTTTGCGGATTATGACACTACTGTTTATTTTATTTCTGAAGAGGAACTTAAGGCTAACCACAGCGGCATACCTCATGGCGGAAGCGTTATAAGAACAGGAAAGACAGGCTGGAACGGTGAAAATACTCACGTTATTGAGTATAGCTTAAAGCTTGACTCAAATCCGGAATTTACATCTTCTGTGCTTATAGCTTATGCGAGAGCGGCATACAGAATGAAAAAAGAGGGTCAAAGCGGGTGCAAAACCGTATTTGATGTTGCGCCGGCTTATCTTTGCAGACAGAGCGGAGAGGAACTTAGAAAGCATTTACTATAACTACCGAAAAGGAAGGCTGTTTTTTGACAGCCTTCTTTTGGTAAAATGATGGAGAAACAAGATGATATTGGTAATAGCCGAAAAACCGTCTCTCGGACGCGACATAGCGGACGCGCTCGGCGGTAATGTCACGGAAAGAAACAACAGATTTATCAAAAAGGGTGATTACGTTGTCACATGGGTGTTTGGACATATGTTGACGCTAAAAGAACCTGAGGATTATGATATTAAATATAAGAAATGGTCAATAGAGGCTTTGCCGATATTTTTTGAAAATTGGGACTTAAAGATAGGCGATGATATATCCCGCGGCAAAAATTATGAAACCAAGGAGCAGCGAGTTAATCTTATCGGCTCATTTCTTGAAGAAGCGGAATATGTGATACATGCGGGCGATCCTGACGAGGAAGGTCAGCTTTTAATTGATGAAATACTTCGATGGTTTAATTGTTCAAAGCCTGTTATGCGTCTTAATACAGGCGATACAACAAAAGGCGGCTTAACAAAAGCGCTTGCTAATATGTCTGACAACAAAGAAAGCGTAAACGAGGGATATTCGGCTTATGCGAGAAGCGTCGCGGACCTTATGATAGGAGTGAATATGAGCCGTTTTTTCACCTGCTTAAATTCGGGCGCGCTGCTTGCTGTCGGCAGGGTACAGACTCCGACGCTTGGACTGGTGGTAAATCGTGATTTGCAGATTGAGGGACACGTAAAATCAAAATATTATGACATATTTGCTGATGTTGATGTGAAAACAGATGAGGGAACAAAAACTGTAACGGCTAAATATACATTAAAGAAGAAAAAGAAAGATGAAAATGAACGTATTACCGAAATAAGCGAAGCCGAGGATATAAAGAAGAGTTTGGAAGGCGCGAGTTTTGACAATGTCGCAATCGAGAGTAAGATGGTTAATGAAGATCCGCCTTTACCGTTTAATCTTGTTAAGCTGCAAAGCTATTGCAGCAGCCATTTCGGATACAATCCGGGTGAGGTTATGGAAATAACACAGTCGCTGAGAGAGAATCATAAGGCGATAACGTATAATAGATCCGATTGCCGGTATTTGTCTGAAGAGCATTTTAAAGAGGCGCCTAAAACGCTTGAACGCGTGATAGCGAATATAAAGTACAAACCAGCGGAACTTGACCCGTCAATTCATTCAAAATGTTTTAATGATAAAAATATAACGGCGCATTTTGCGATTATTCCTACCAATAATAAGGTGGAACTTGAAAAGCTTACAGAGCGTGAAAGAAATGTGTATCTTGCAGTTTGTAAATATTATATGGCGCAGTTTTTGCCGAAAGCTGTTAAGTATAAGACAAAACTGACGGTGGATTTGAATGAAAACTATATGCTTACCGCTCATTCCACGCGAATAATAAAAAAGGGATATATTGCTATATTTAAGGATGCAAAGACAGAGGAAATAACAGCGTTAAGCGATATACCGGACGGTATATACAATGGCAATATATCAAATATAAAAATAGAAGAAAAGGAAACAAAGCCGCCGTCACGATATACAAAAGCCACTCTTAATGAAGACATGACAAGAATAGCAAAGTATGTTACTGATGGAGAAATAAAGAGAATGCTTCTCGAAAAAGACAAGGATAAAAAAGGCGAAAACGGCTCTATCGGAACATCAGCTACCCGGAGTACAATTATAGATAATCTCATTATGAAGGGATATATAAAAGAAGAGGGTAAGAAACTTATTTCAACAGAGTTGGGGAGAGAACTTTACAGAATTTTGCCTGATGAAATAAAAAAAGCTGATATGACGGCAAAATGGTGGGCGATTCAGGAGGATATTCGCTCTGGTGAAAAACCATATACCGCACTGACGGATAATGTGCTCGACACTGTAAATAAAATTCTTTCAAATACTTATCCCTTGATTAATCAATCAGTAATGACAAAAACAGTCACATCAAAATTTCATGATGTGTTGGGCACGTGCCCGCTGTGCGGAGGAAATGTTATTGAAGGCGCGAAGGGATTTGGATGCAGTAACTGGAAAGAACCTATAAGCTGTAAATTCACAATATGGAAGAATCAACCGAGAGGAATGTTTTCGAAAATAACCATAACGGCGGGGATGGTAAAAAAACTGCTTTTGGGAAAGAGCGTGAGAATGAAAAAGCTTGTAAAAAACAATGGCGAGTTGTTTGAAGCGGACATTGAAATGAAAACAAATAAGAATGATAAGTATCCCGTAAGTTTGGTATTCGCTCCGCCTCAAACTTTGGGTAAATGCCCCAAATGCGGAGGAGAAGTCACAGAAAATTCAAAGGCATTTTCATGTAAGTGCGGGTTTATTATTTGGAAGGAATCGGATAGAGGATTATTCAGCCAAACAAAGATTACACCGACTATGGTGAAAAAATGGCTTAAGGGTGATAAAGTAAGATGTTCAAAACTTGTCGGAAAAAACGGCGCGTTTTTTGAGGCGGAGGCTGTAATGAAATATAATCCTGAAAGTAAATATGCCTCTCCTGATTTTGACATTGAATTTTCGGATAAAAAATCAAATATAGATAAAGAAGTGAATTAAGCGGTATATAAAGGCGGGGTTTTATGAAAAAGAGAAAATTAGAAGATATTGAATACAATGTTTATAAAAACAATTCTGATGACTTGGACAATAATTTTTTGTCGGGTAATAAAGGTTGCGCAACAGCTATTTTTGGTATCGTAATCATTGCGGCTATTATTTTTATAGTTGTGGGTATATTAAAAAGTTCGGCAGAAACTGCTGTAAATTGCGCTTATCCCGGTTGTGCGAAAAGTCCGGCTATTGGCAGTAACTATTGCTGGCAGCATAGCGCAAGTTATTCAGGGAATCGCGGCAAGCGTAACAATGCGGATGGGGCAAAGAGCAAGGAGAGCGGCGGCAGTATCACAGACAGTAGCGCATCTGATTCTGAAAAGAGTAATAAAAAAGAGGAGATTCCTGAAAAGTCACAGGAGGTAACGTCGGGTACATATATTAATCCTTAAAAAAGTAACAAGCTATGCTTGTTCTTTTTTTTGTGAGAGGCGCAAAATTTTACATGTTGCTATTAAAATACAGACAAAATATGAGATAATATTTGTCAAGGGTGAAAGTGATATTTTTAATTTTTCATAAATGTATTTATATTTTAAACACTTAAAAACAAAATACTCACATACAAAGAGTGCGGTCAAAAAAACTGCACCCTTTAAAAATATATAAATGTAACTTATACTTATTATTTGCCGATTATCTCAATAACTGGTGATGACAAAATCCCTGTTTCGCTGAGACAGTATTCATAGCTCCAGCAATCATCTTGGCTGTACCAATACGACGGACCTTTCCAATTTTCGCTTTTGTTGCAGTTGTGCAGTGCGGAAAATGTATTGACCCGTGTTCCGAACAGCTTAAATTCTATGGTATGCTCGCCTTTGGAAAGGTTTTTGATTTCCTTTTTATACGGCGCAAAAACAAGTTTTCCGTAATCAGCACCGTCAACGCTCACGCGTATAAGAGCGCCCATGTAACGGCTTACGCGAAGTGTTATATCGCTTGTTTGGTCAAGTACTATTTTTGTTTTATATGTAATATTCCCGCCGTAAAACGGCATACCCTGATTAATGATTGAACCGAATGTAATTTTCCTTCGAGGCTTATTTATAGTTATATTACAGCCCGACACATGAACATCAAAATCACCGAGAAGCAGAAAGTTTTCAATACTAATGCTTTTGCCAATCGGAACACGCAGGATAAGTTCGTTAATACCTTTTTTTAATTTGGGCAGAGGCATGGTAAATAATTGCTTATACCCGGAATTGTAAAGCTTCGGTACAGACGCATTGTTTCGCCGAACGCGCTCGTTTGAGAATGAAGCGTTTCCTCCGCCATAACATGACCCGAAAAATGCAATCCGTTATTCTTGCACCATTCTCCGCATTGGTCGGAAAATGCGCTCGCGAACCTCTCGCATACATGGTCATGGTAGTGATACCGCGCTAAAGAGGGCTTATGGTCTGAAAGTTCCCAGACGATTTCGGGCAGACGCTCCGTTATATCATAGCCGTAGTATTTTGAAAATGTATCGGAAAAATCATAAGTCCACGGCATTATTACATCTGATAAATCGTCGGAGAATTTTTTCTGCCCTTTGATTTTTATTTGCGGTTCATCCGTAAACACCGCCGGTACAGTATTGCCGAATTTATCACCGACAGTCTTTTTATAGCGCTCATGAGTTGTTTCAATAAAATCATGAATTGCGTTTTTGTCCATCATATCAACGTAAGTCTGGTTGTTATACCAACCGTTTTCTTCAGACATACACTCGAAAACATACCATTTGACCCCTTGCGCTTTTTCGTGCCTATCAATTCTTTTGTAACTTCTAAGCGTTTTGTCATCGCTGAGAATTATATCAAAGCAAGCGACAAGATGAGGAACACCTGTTTTTAAATATTCCTCTTTTGACACGCTTTCACGGTCAGAGATAGTGAACAGTATGTATTTTTGTCTGTTTTCTATTTTCTTTGTGACATATCCGCCCGCCGCGCCAGAGGGGTATCTGTCCTCGTCATAAAGCCACGCAAGCATATTTTTATCTTCCGAATATTCAGCGCAGTCCGCGACAAGACCCATAAACTCATCGCCGAGATATTTCGTGCCAAGTCCCGAACGGGCATATCGACAACCGTTTGCTTGTCTAAATGAGTTTCGAGCGTTGCAACTTGTTTTATGCGTGCGTAACGCTTATTCAATAGCAGTTTTTAAAATTCATATATAGCATTAGTAACTTCATATGTTGTGAGTTCATTGTTTACAAACTGTTCTATAAGTTCCGTTGCCTTGTAAGCCTCTGAACATTCTTCGGTAATTTCCTTTATAACCTCTACTGCGTAAGTTTTGATGCATTCATTGTAATACATTGTGTTTTCCTCCTACTATAAACTTAAATAATTCTGATGATATAATTTTTTGACCGTCAATACATATTGTTTTATCTGTGTTCCATATAAAACCGTTAAGTCTTCCGTCAATATATATATTTTTATAAATCTGTTATCAGGTGCAAACTTAAATGTTCTATGCTTGTTTGTGAATTTTTTTATCATTAACTTGTCCTCCTGTTTTTCTTTATCTTATACATATTATACACATTATACACATTAACGTGTGAATGGTTAAGGTGAAATATACACAAAATCATGTGAATGTTTTTGTGTATATTGTACACTTGTAAATGTGTATATAAATATGGTATAATAGAGAAAATAATAAAAAGAGGTTTTCATAATGATTAAATATGATAAAACATTTAAGCTGCTCAAAGATAAGCAGATAACTACTTATAAAATACGGAAAGAGAACATTATTCCACAGGGAGTATATACAAAAATGAAACACGGCGGTCATATTGACACGCGTTCTATCAATAAACTTTGTAAAGTTTTAGAGTGTCAGCCGGGCGATTTAATGGAATATGTACCCGATGAGGATATAATAGAATAGTACACACGATAATGTGTATACACAAAACAATAATATGCACATTGTTTTGTGTATATTGTATATTGACTATACACACGAAAACGTGTATAATGTAATTAAGTTAAGGATAAGACTTAACTTAATAGCTGGGCAAGCAGAGAAAGGAGAACATAATGGAGGATGTGACAAGAGAGGAATTTAAAACCATTATGGAAATGGTTAGAATGATAGTCGAAGGTAGTACCGATAAAGAAGAGGCTCTTGAAAAAATTGACAGTTTAACAATCTTACAGGACAGTAAAAAAGAAAAGCCTGCTGAATAACAGCAGACCTTAATACCGAAACAGACAGGCGGGCTTGCCACCGTCTGTTTTTTATATTGTAACACATACGTCAAAAAAAATCAATAGGCTTATATATTGCATTTTGTCAAAATTGTAGGATTACAATAGAAATGTTACAGTAAGGTAAAAAAATATACGGAAACCT
>CAJUEZ010000065.1 GCA_910585485.1 uncultured Clostridia bacterium | reverse complement strand
TGTAACCCTTTTGTGTATATTTATTTTTGGCATTGTTAGTTATGCAGAAGAACAAGAATTACATTGTTGTAATACCGATAAAGACCTAATAAATGAAATTCATAATACTTTGTGGTCAAAAAAAACTAACAGTATAGGCAATAATATCTTGAAAAATGATATTACACTTTTTCAATATCCAATTACCACAAACAATGTACTAATGCCATCTACAGGAGATGTAAAGATGCTCGTATTGCCTATTGAGTTTAATGATGAAAAATTAAGTGATGATATATGCAGTAAGTTAGAAAAACATTTTTTAGGGAAACAAGATATAAGCAATGCATCACTACAGTATAAGGATTTATCAGTTTGTGATTATTTTAAAAAAATATCTTTTAACAAGCTAAGATTATCGGGTATAGTATTACCTGTTTATTCCGCAACTGAAAACAGGAATTATTATGAGTATAATAGTGAACTTGGCAAATCTCCTTTACCATCAGAAATTGCAAAAGCTATAGAACTAAATAAAGATATTATAGGCGACTTATCTGAGTATGATGCCGATGGTGATGGATATATTGATTGTATACATGTTATAACGGCAGGTCCCTCAGGAGATTATGCTGGTCATTGGTGGCCTCAAATAAAAAGCGGAGAGAATGTCGAAATATATAACAATATAAAAATTAATCGTTTCACCTGTCTGCCAGAAAGCAATTCGTCAGATAGAAGTCCTGTTCATGAAATGGGACATTTGATGGGATTACCAGATAATTATAGTTATGCATCAACGGGGAAATGTGCCATACCAGATGGTTGTTATGATTTAATGAATAGTGGTTACTATGTTAATGCGTTTTATAAATATTTGCTTGATTGGGAAAATCCAGATATACTTCCATATGAAAATATTACAAAAGAAATAAAATTATATCCATCTGATATATATAACGAAACCACAATAGACAAAACTCGTACAGTCATGTTTATTCCAGATACTTCTTTATTGCCTTATACAGAGTTCTATATTATGGAGTATAGAGCAGATAGAGAAGGCGATTATAAAATAAATTCTGGTATAATTGTATGGCATATAAATATTAAGAAAAATACATCAATATCTGTTGGAGCTATAATTTCAGAAGATTATATAAAACCTGTTTATAAAAGCAATGATGAAACAGAATTTAAAAATGATGATTTATATCGAATTGATAATAGCATTGGAGATGAATGGTCATCAGACTCAACACCGTCAAGCAATTTTTATAATGATGTATATACAGGCGCATATATGAAGGTACTTGGTATAGACGATGAGAAGGCAACAATTCAGGCAGGCTTTAAAAATCCTGATTTAAGTTCTGCACCGAGTATAACTATTTCTCCGCCATCGAAGAAGGCAGTGAAAAGCAGCGAAAAATGCGTGACATATACAATTACATATGAGGCAAATAATATTGGAAGCACATTAAAACTTTTTCAAGATGTTGAAATCAATCATACAGGGTCTGCAAGTACATTACAAGGTATGGAAGCGCCTATCGGTAATGTAGTAACATTTAAAATGGAAAATCTGAAAGGCGAAGGAACATTAGGGATTACTGTTAAAGGGCAAAGCATATGGAATATAAGCAGTTTGGGCGGTAAAAAATATGCGTTGCCAGTAACCTCTGAAACTTTTTTTGTTGATGATACCCCACCAGAGATAACTTTAAATGGTGATAGCGAAATTACTCTACAATATGGCGAACAATATATTGAACAAGGTGCAAAGATAACAGATAATCTTGACCCTGAAATAGAGAGTAAGCTAAAAATAAGCGGAACAGTTGATACAAGTAAGGCAGGTACATACAAGGTCTATTATGATATAACAGACCATGCAAATAATAAGGCTCAACAGGTAATAAGAACCATTACCGTTCTTGAGCCTGAAAACTGTCTTGTGAAGTTTGTAAATTATAATGGTGATATACTACAAAGCAGTGCCGTGGCATATGGTGCAATGCCTGAATATACAGGTGAAACGCCATTAAAGGCGCAAGATGAATGTTACGCTTATATATTCAGTGGTTGGAGTCCGACAATTACAGCAGTATCAGGCGAAGCTACATACACAGCACAGTTTACAGCAATACCGAGAGTATATAATGTCACGCTCAACGCAAATGGCGGTGAGGTTGAAAATCCCATAACCGAATATACCTATGGAATAGGCGCAACGCTTCCTGTTCCTACAAGAACAGGTTACACCTTTAACGGTTGGTATGATGATGAAACCTACTCAGGAGCGGTAGTCACAGAAATTTCAGCTACGGATACGGGCGATAAGGCATATTACGCAAAGTGGACACCCAATATATACACTGTAACATATGATTATGACGAAGCTACAGGCGGTAATTCAGTGAAAACTAAAACAGTTGTATATGACAGCGAATACGGTACTCTTCCTACTCCGTCAAAAATAGGTTGTATATTTGACGGTTGGAACACCGCAGATAATATAAAAGTGACAAGTGAAACCATTGTATCAATAGCAGAAAATCATACACTTCGCGCCCAATGGGCAGATTGTCCGCACACTTGGGACAGCGGTAAAATTACTAAAAATGCCACCTGCACAGCGACAGGAACAGCATTGTTTACCTGTACAATTTGCGCTGATACAAAAACCGAAGAGATAGCAATGCTATCACATACCGAAGTAACTGATTTAAGAGTTGAGCCAACCTGTACAGAAAACGGCAAAACAGAAGGCAGTCATTGCAGTGTGTGCAATACGGTCATTAAGGCTCAGGAGGTAATTTCTGCAACAGGACATACCGAAAACAGTGGGGAAATCACAAAACCGCCTACCTGTACAGAAACAGGAATGATGACGTATAAATGTACAAAGTGCAGTGAAATTGTAAGAACTGAAAGTATAAGTGCGTCGGGGCATGTCATAGATGAAAGCGAATGGTATAAAGACAGTGAAAATCATTGGCGGGAATGCGGTGTTTGTCATGAAAAACCGGAAGAGGAAACGCATATAAAAGACAGCGGCACAGTTACAAAACAGCCGACAACGGAGGAAAACGGCATAAGAGAATATAAATGTACCGTATGTGGATTTGTTATGCAGACAGAACCGATAGAAAAATTAGATTCACCGATAGAACCGAGTGACAGGATTGAATTTGAACGTCAAGAAGACGGTACGATTTTGGCAAAGTTAATATTTGAAAAAACAACACCGCCAAAATCGGATGATATAACGATGTATATCGCATACTATAAGGACAGCAAACTTATGCGTGTGGATATACCGTTGAGGACAAAAATGTCAGCGTTAATCGACATTGATGAAACGCTTGCGGACTGTGAAATCAAGGTGTTTGTCTGGGATAAAAACATGAAACCGTTGATGGAAGCGCAAAATATACATAAATAAAAAAAAGGAGAAAAAATAATGGCAATTTTTAAACCGGCGGATATACTTATTCCGCAGAATGTGGATTTTACAAAGTGGAGCGTGGTAGCGTGCGACCAATACACATCAGAGAGGGAATACTGGGAGGATGTGAAAAATATCGTCCAAGATAACCCGTCAACACTAAATATTATATTTCCTGAGGTGTATTTGGAGGATGGAAATGGGGAAGAAAGAATAAAAAAGATAAATGCCGAAATGACAAAATATCTTGAAACGGGAATCTTCAAGGAATACAAAGACGCTTTTATATACGTTAAGCGCACACAGCCAAACGGAAAAACGCGTCATGGTATTGTTGGTATGCTTGATTTGGAGGAATATGATTTTTCAAAAGGCTCGCAGTCAAAAGTGCGCGCGACGGAAGGAACTATTATTGAGCGTATACCGCCCAGACAGCGTATCAGAAAAAACGCGCCTTTGGAATCGCCTCATATACTGATATTGATAGATGACAGAGAGAGATTAGTCGTAGAGCCGCTTGAAGAAAAGACGGACAGTTTTGAAAAGGTGTACGACTTTGATTTGATGAAAAATGCGGGACATATTGTCGGATATAATGTTGACAGCAAATCTAAGCGGGAAATTCTTGACGCTATTGAAAGATTGGGCGACAAAGACGCGTTTGAAGCAAAATACGGCGTCCATGACAAAGGTGTTTTGATGTTTGCCGCGGGTGACGGAAACCATTCTCTCGCTACAGCCAAGACTTGTTGGGAAGAGGTAAAGAAGGGGCTTACCAAAGAGGAAATTAATACCCATCCCGCGCGGTTTGCGTTGGTAGAACTTATGAATATACATGACGAAACACTGGAATTTGAACCTATTCAGCGCGTTATGTTTGACACAGATCCCGAAAAGCTTTTATCAGCCCTTGTGAAGCATTATAACGCATCATATGAGCCTGACGGCGGACAGCGTATTGATTATACTTATCAGGGCAAAGAGGGAAGTATATACATTACTGAGACGGACAGTAATCTGCCTGTCGGTACTTTGCAGAAATTCCTTGATAAGTATCTTGCTGAAAACGGCGGCAGAATAGATTATATTCACGGCAATGACGTTGTAAGAAATCTTGCCAATGCCGCAAATACAATAGGCTTTATGGTGGACTCAATGGAGAAAAATGATTTGTTCACGACAGTTATAAAGGATGGCTCGCTTCCGAGAAAGACCTTCTCAATGGGCGAGGCGGCGGATAAGAGATTTTATTTGGAGTGTAAAAGAATCAGATAAATTGTAGTGTAAACAAACGCGGGCATATTCTGTTATGTCCGCGTTTATTCGTATTGATGGTTATTTTTTGGAATTATGTTGACTATTAACAGTCAAATGTGTTATAATAATAATGTTGTAATAATGGTCGGAAAATTTAAATATGGAGGTAAAATTGTGGCAAAAGCTAAAAAACTGAAAATCATACCATTAGGCGGTCTTGATGAAATCGGAAAGAATTTGACCGCTATTGAGTACGGAAACGAAATTATAATGGTAGATTGCGGTATGGCTTTCCCCGATGACGATATGCCCGGAGTGGATATGGTAATAAACGATATTACGTATCTTGAAAAGAACTGGACTAAAATCAAGGGCATTTTTCTTACTCACGGTCATGAAGACCACATCGGCGGATTGCCTTATTTCCTTAAGGCTATTAATGTTCCTGTTTTCGGAACAAGACTCACGCTTGGACTTGTCGAGCATAAACTTAAGGAGCACAATCTTTTATCAAGCGTAAAGCTTGTGCGCGCAAAGTATGGAAACATTTTAAAGGTGGGGCAGAATTTTTCTGTGGAATTTATACGTACAAACCATTCTATTGCGGACTCTGCCGCTCTTGCAATTAAAACACCTGTTGGAACGGTTATTCATATGGGTGATTTTAAAATTGATACAACTCCTATAGTGGGAGATATGATAGACCTTGCAAGGCTTGGAGAGTTGGGCAAAGAAGGCGTTCTCGCTCTTATGTCAGACAGTACAAATGTTGAGAGACCGGGATACGCTATGAGCGAAAGAAGCGTGGGCGAAAGATTTGAACAAATATTTAAAGGCTGTAATAAGCGTATTATTGTTGCGACATTTGCGTCAAATGTTCATAGAGTGCAGCAAATAATTGACGCTGCCGCGAAAAACGGACGTAAGGTTGCCGTTTCAGGCAGAAGCATGGAAAATATAGTTGAAATATCTATTCTTCTCGGATATATGAAGGTGCCGGAAGGCGTACTTATTAACATTGACAATATCAAAAAATACAGACCTAATCAAGTAGTTATTATTACAACAGGCTCTCAGGGCGAGCCGATGAGCGCCTTGACAAGAATGGCCTTTTCAGATCATAGAAAGGTCGAGGTTACAAAGGATGACCTGATTATAATAAGTGCAACTCCTATTCCGGGAAATGAAAAATCAGTTTCAAACGTAGTAAATGAATTATTTAAAATCGGCGCGGAAGTGATATATAAGGCGCTTGCGGAGGTTCATGTTTCGGGTCACGCATGCCAGGAAGAACTGAAACTGATACTGGCTTTGACTAAGCCAAAATTCTTTATACCTGTTCACGGCGAGCACCGCCATCTCGTTTTGCATAAGGAATTGGCTCAGAGCGTGGGTATTCCTGAAAAGAACTGCTTTGTTTTGTCAAACGGGCAAGTGCTTGAACTTGACGCAAATTCCGCTAAATTCAGCGGAACAGTTCAGGCGGGAAAAATTCTTGTAGATGGTCTCGGTGTCGGAGATGTCGGAAATATTGTGCTTCGTGACAGAAAGCATCTTTCGCAGGACGGACTTATTATTGTTGTTGTGACAATATCGCATGATGATAAGCAGATGGTTTCAAAGCCTGATGTTATTTCAAGAGGATTTGTGTATGTTCGCGAGGCGGAGTCTCTTATTGACGATGTCAGGAATGTCGCGGCGGAAAGTATTTCGGAGTGTCTTGGAAAACGCAACATGGACTGGTCAACGCTTAAAAATTCAATGAAATCTTCAGTGGCAAAATATATTTATGACAGAACTAAACGTTCGCCTATGATTTTGCCGATTATAGAAGAAATATGATAAAAGCGGATATGCTTAGCATATCCGCTTTTTGCTGCTAAATAATGTTCCTGATGTTACCGATTTTAATTCCCGTTCATAAAAGCTTTTGGCGACTTGCCTGTCAGTTTCTTAAAAGTTTTATAAAATGTCGAATAGTCATTGAACCCGCAGTCATAACAAAGATTCATTATATCCGCTCCGCCGGACAGGAGTTGTTTGGCTTTTGTGATTTTTCGCGTGTTCATAAACTCTTTTATCGTAAGACCTGTTTTCTCTTTGAATGAGTGACACATATAATATTTGTTGATAAAGAATTTCTCCGAAAGAAAATCGAGCGTTATATCAGATGATATATTGTGTGTCAGATAGTCCACAATAGAATCAATACGACCTTTGGAAGGACGGCTGATTTCATTGGAATTACTGCCTGCGGCATTAAGGGCGACAAGAAATTGTATGCAATATGATTTTATCATTGCGTCACTTTCGTCTCTGCGGTGCATAATATAGTACTCGATTTGATTGAAGTAGTTATACAAATTGTGTTTTTGTGCTGTTTCACAGGATATTTTATTATTTTCACCTAACGGGCGCTTGTTTATTTTATCAAAAAGATTAAACTCCGATAAAAATTCGGGAGCAATCTGGATAAATTTTCTCTCGTAAATTTTGTCTGAATGAAAAACAATAGTATGCAGTTCGTCAGGACGCGTTATAAATATATCGCCCTCATTAATTTGATAAATATTGTTCTCTACTATATATGAAGCGTCTCCTGATATAAAATATAAAAACTCATAATAATTATGAAGGTGCATTTTAAGCTGTTCGGGAGGAGCGCCTTTTGTATAGCTGTATAAATATTCTTTTTGTTTGTGTGATATTTTCATATGTTCACCTCGGCACAGCAGAACAGGAATTTGAGCATGATGTAAGAGTCACTCTGTGTCTGCCTTATGGAACTATAATAACACATAAACGCAATTTTTGCAATATTAAACTCAATTTATGCAATTTGAAACGGTAGGTCTTTATGGTACAATAAAAAAGTAAATATAATACTCTCTCCCAAATAATCGCATCTTAATTTGTTTGCTGCGATTGTTTTTTGTGTAAAATAAACAATTTTGACTATTTTTTTTGTTGTAAAACACGGATTTTTTTGCTTGTGGTAAAAAAAAGTGGTATAATTATTTACTTATCATATATTTTATGATAAAATTATATATAATTTATGAAATGTAACTAATCGGAAAGGAGGAATAATATGCCAAAAAATTATTTTCCGAACAGGCTGTATAATGAATTGCCATGCGGATTGGCGGAGTTTAAAAATAATGATGATTTTGAAATTGTATATGCCAATGAAATATATTATTCTTGTTTTTCGAACGGTATTTCAGATAAACTAAATATAAGCGCTGATGATAAGCAAAACGCGCTCGGGATAATAAAAAAAATAGCGCCGGGAAATAAGGAAGAAATATGTTATAAGTGTGACACGTAGCGTGGAAAAGGCAGAACGGTGTGTATGACATTCA
>CAJUEZ010000064.1 GCA_910585485.1 uncultured Clostridia bacterium | reverse complement strand
CAGCACGGAAAAGCTCGCCGGCAGCCTGTGATTGCTCTTTTGTTGTTACCATTCCGCCGTCGATAATTTCTACAGTGTCGGGAAGCGTCTTTTTGAACGCTTCAAATTGTGCCTCGAATTCAGGCACCAGTGACGGGAATTGGGGAAGATAAGCGCCTAATGCAATGGAAAATACGCCTATCTTTGCTTTTGTATTTACTAACATACTCAGTCCTCCTGTATCTCTTTTTATTTTGTAATAATTTTGATGGTAATATTATATAATATTTTCCATGTGTTTGCAAGATATTTGTGAAAAAAAACTTAAATATTACGAAAAATAACGATAATAGGGGATATTACAGTAAAAGACAGTATAACTTTTCAGTTATACCGTCTTAAAGTTTCGTTTTGAATTATTTCTTTTTTGTTTTGAATTTACGTCTTTTTCTCTTTACAGTGTTTTTCTCAATTTTGCTTGCGCTGACCGGAGGACCGTGATGTCTGGTCGGTTCCCACTCAACGTTTTTGAAAATAGCCACTATTGAGATTGGCACATATGTAAATAAGAATATCGGGAATGTAAAAAGATATTTTATCTTTTTGAAGGTGCTTGTATGAATACGTTTATTCTCAGTGATGAGAGTCAGAGCGCCTATAGCGAAAAGCATAACATATCCGCTTAGAACCCATTGGAGAAGCGATATGGCAAGACCTTGCCAGTTTTCGCCCAAGCACATTCCGGCGATAATTGCCGCAGTATTTATAATTGCGACAAGCAATGTTATGAATATAGCGGGAATAATAGTTATCGTCATATCATAGCACGTGGTACTTTTGCGCTTGAAAATAGATGCGATAAGATTTTTTCCGTATTTTCCAAATACCTGCAAAAAACCTCTTGCCCATCTGAGCCTTTGAGTCCATGATTGCTTAAAGGTCTGAGGCTGCTCGTCATAAAGAATAGCGTCTTTACAATAAGCGATTTTTTCACCTTCCATAGCGTTAGCGATGGAAAATTCAATATCTTCGGTAAGAAGGAAGTATTTCCAACCTCCGATTCTGTTAATAACGTCTTTGTGAACAAGAAAACCCGTTCCCGAAATTGCGCAGCCGGTATTCAGCAGCATACGCGAATTGTTAAGGAATTTTGATTCTCTTATATACCACAGCGCGTATCCCGCGGTAATCCAGTTGGTGCCGTAATTTGTTGAATTTCTGTAACTGGTGATAATTCTGTGTCCGTCAGAGAAAGTGCGGTTCATCGCGCTTATATAACGTCTGTCAAGAATATTATCGGCATCAAACACAAAGAAGCCGTCATAAAAATCCTTGCCGCGCTCGTCAAATATACGGTTTAGTGCATAGTCAAGCGCATAGCCTTTGCCGACTTTTTCCATATCGTTTCTCACGAAAACGATAGCGCCGGCATCCTCAGCGGATTTTGCTGTTTCATCTGTGCAGTTATCCGCTATAACGTAAACGTCAATCAATTCCTGAGGATAGTCCTGATGATGTATTGAATCTACCAGCGTCGCAATGACATTTTCTTCATTTCTCGCGGAAATAAGCACCGCGAACCGATGAAGTTTGGTCTCTTTGTGAGGCTTATCCTTTATAAGAAAAGGAATAAGCAAATACACAAACTGATAGGAATACAGCACAAAAAACATTGCGCCAAGAATTAGGTTAACAATTTTAACTGTTTCTATAATCATTATTTTCCCCTCTGTAAATCCTTCCAAAAACTCAACAATTTGGAAACTATGAGCACGTCTGCCCCCACAGAACTATTGCATAGCCGCAAATTATACTCAAACATTCCAAAATGAAAGTTTTATCGAAAAATCAAGTACAGTCCCTCGTCCGAGCCGTACTCGGGCAATTAATTGTTATAATCATTTTTATTAAAATAACGCAGACAATGCCTGCTGATTGAATTTATGATATAATATCACAAATTTTCTGTTAAGTCAATACAACTTTAATATTTTTTGGCGATATTATTTGATATTTTTTTGTCAATCACGTTGAAGAAATTATAATATATATACATGTGCATATAATAGATAGCAGAGAAAAAAAGGTAATAAGCCTGCCTTTTAATCTGTATTTCTTTTCGCGGCGCCTGTAATTGCAGACTGCCATGTACTTGTTATTTTTTGTATATTGTGTCGTCATAATATTTATCCTTTTGTATTTTGTTTCCCTCCATAACAAATATATGTCTGTTTTTACACAATATTCCATTTATTTTATGTAAAAAATGAAATATTTGTAAATATAATAAAAAAGGGGTTTTAAAATTTGATATGATATGGTATAATAACCCCACGACATTTGCAGAAGCAGGACTTTTGTTTATATATAAAGAAAGGAAAACGATGATGAATTTATGTTCAAAATGTAAGAAGAACCCCGCGGTTTTTTACATTACTAAAATGGAGGGCGATAAAACCAGCAGCGAGGGACTTTGTCTCGCTTGTGCAAAGGAATTGGGAATCGCCCCGCTCAATCAAATGATAGAAAATTTCGGTGTTTCAGACGATGAATTGGATAATCTGAACAGTCAGATGTCGGAATTTATGGAGAGTCTTGAAAATATGGACGGTATGAGCGGAAGTTCGATGGAGATGATGGAGCAGATTTCAGGCGGTGAAGACGATGAGGGCGGAGCCGCCACCGCTCCGTTGGATATATTTAAGGATTTCTTTAACAGCGCGCCTATGCCCGGCAGTCATTCGGAAGGAGACGGCGGAAATTCTACAAAAGAAAAAAAACAATCGAAAAAGAAGCAGAAAAAAACGATGCTTGACACATACGGTACAAATCTTACCGAAAAAGCGGCTATGGGGAAAGTTGACAGAGTTGTCAACAGACAAGCGGAAATAGAGCGCGTTATTCAGATTTTGAACAGACGTTCAAAAAATAACCCTGTTCTTCTCGGAGAACCGGGTGTGGGTAAGACAGCTGTTGCTGAGGGGTTAGCGTGCAGGATTTTTGAAAAGAATGTTCCGCCGAAGCTTTTCGGGTATCAGATTTATCTTATTGATTTTACAGCTCTTGTTGCGGGAACGCAGTTTAGGGGTCAGTTTGAGGCGAGATTGAAGAATCTTTTGAACGAGGCTGCGGAAAGAGGAAACGTTATACTCGTTATTGACGAGATACACAACATTGTAGCGGCGGGAGATGCCGAGGGAGCGATGAGCGCCGCTAACATATTAAAGCCTGCTCTCGCGCGCGGAGAAATACAAATAATCGGAGCGACTACTCTTACTGAGTACAGAAAGCATATTGAAAAGGACAGCGCGCTTGAAAGGCGTTTTCAGCCGGTGCTTATAGATGAGCCTTCGGTGGAGGAAAGTATTGAGATTCTCAGCGGAATAAAGGATTATTACGAAATTTATCATAGTGTAAAAATTTCAGACGATGTTATAGAGCAGTCTGTAAGAATGTCTGAGAGATATATAACAGACCGTTTTTTGCCGGACAAAGCGATTGACGTTATAGACGAGGCGGGTTCAAGAGTTAATCTTAAAAATAAGGCTCTTTACGATGTTAAGTTCCTGTCTGACAGACTCGGAGTTATAGAGTCTGATATGAACACCGCTACCGAAGCGGGTGATTTTGAAAAAATAGCTAATTTAAAAGTTGAAAAATTACAAATAGAGCGGGACATTGAAAAGGCGAAAGCGGAAGCCGCAAAAGCTGAAATAACTTTTGATGATATTGCGGCTGTAATAGAGGGGTGGACAAAAATCCCCGTGCACCGTCTGACAGAAAACGAAGCTGAAAAACTTCTTAATTTGGAAAAACGTATTCATGAGCGAGTAATAGGTCAGGAGGACGCGGTGGGCGCTGTGGCGCGCGCGATAAGACGCGGAAGAGCGGATATAACAACGAGAAAAAGACCTGTATCATTTATATTTGCGGGGCCGACAGGTGTTGGAAAAACAGAACTTGTGAAAACGATATCCGAGGTTATGTTTGACAACGAGGAGGCGCTTATAAGGATTGACATGTCCGAATATATGGAAAAACATTCCGTTTCAAAGCTGATAGGCTCGCCTCCGGGATATGTTGGATATGATGATGCTGGTCAACTCACGGAAAAGGTTAGAAGAAAACCATATTCCGTGATACTGCTTGATGAGATTGAAAAGGCTCATCCTGAAGTGTTTAACCTGTTTCTGCAAATTTTGGACGACGGCAGAATTGCCGACAGTCACGGAAAAATAGTTAATTTTGAAAATACAATTATAATTATGACAACAAATGCCGGTTCGGAATTTAAATCGGCTGCCGCGGGATTCAACTCAAACGAAGAGATTAAAATGGAAGACAATGTGGATAAGAGTTTAAAGCAGTTCTTTAAGCCTGAATTTCTTAATCGCATAGACGAGATAGTAACATTTAAGCCTCTTACAAAAGATAATCTGCGCATGATTATAGACTTGCTGCTGAAGGATATTGTGACAAAGATTGCGGAGAAGAACGCGGAACTGGTTGTTACGGATAATGCGAAAGAATTGATACTGGAAAAAGGTTACGATAAAAAATACGGCGCAAGACCTTTAAAGAGGGCAATACAAAAGCTGCTTGAAGATAAACTTTCGTGTCTTTCCCTTACAGGACAGATTACGGAAGGCTGTGTTATAACGGCGGACAGAAACGGCGACGAAATAACAGTGTCAGCGGCTCAGAATCTTATTGAGCAATAACAAAATTTTCCTGTGATATTTTGCTTTCAGCTACAAATAATATGTATATACCGATTAAAGGTAAAATATATTGCGACGGAGGTAAAATATCATGGCATGTGATTGCAGCAATGTAAACAAGAGCATTAAATGTACTGTAACACAGTGTAAGAATCATTGTGATACAGCAGATTATTGCTCACTATCAGCTATTCAAGTTGGTACACACGAGTCAAACCCTACAATGGTAGAGTGCACAGACTGTAATTCTTTCCAGTTAAAGAATTAATCATTTTAAAATTTCAGAACCCAATAAAAAGCAGGTTTTTTCCATACCTGCTTTTTACATATATTCGGATATACATAGGAAAGGGTGATTAATAAAAATTATGGAAAATAAATTTCAATTTTCAAATGATAATAAAAGATACCATACATGGAATTATCATTTGCAGAAGAAATTCGGATGTAAAGTGTTTAAAGTCGCGTTAAACGGTGGTTTTACGTGCCCTAATATTGACGGAACAAAAGGCATAGGAGGATGTGTGTACTGTTCGGGCGGAAGCGGTGATTTCGCGGGTGATCCTTCGCATAATATCCTGTCGCAGTTTGAAGAGATTAAGGAGCGTATGCACAGGAAATGGAGCAGCGCGAAATACATTCCCTATTTTCAGGCGCATACCAACACATATGCCCCGGTGAAGGTGCTTAGGGAAAGGTTTGAAGGTGTTTTGGCGCAGGATAACGTTGTGGGAATAAGTATCGCGACGCGCGCCGATTGTCTTGAAGATGATGTTCTTGAATATTTATCGGAGATTAGCAGACGTACATATCTGATAGTCGAGTTGGGATTGCAGACAATTTTTGACGAGACGGGTGAGAGAATCAACAGATGCCATACATACGCGGAATTTTTGGACGGATATAATAAATTAAAAGCGAGAGGGATAAACGTATGTGTTCATCTTATAAACGGTCTTCCGGGCGAGGACAGGGAAATGATGCTGAAAAGCGCGCGCGCTGTCGCAAAACTCAGACCGCATTGTGTAAAACTGCATCTTCTGCATGTGCTTAAAGGTACGCGTCTCGCTGAGATGTATCGTAACGGCGAATTTGAACTTATGACAAGAGAGGAATATGTTGAGACTATAGTTAATCAGCTTGAAGTTTTTCCGCCTGAAACGATTATACAGCGTCTTACCGGTGACGGCGGACGTGACACGCTTATAGGACCGATATGGAGTTTGAAGAAGTTTGTTGTGCTTAATGAGATTGATAAGCTTATGATAAGACGTGACACATATCAGGGAGCAAAATATGAAGAGTGACTAAACAGGGATTCGTAATGTTATACAAATCAAAAAGGCTGCCGTATAAAACACGGCAGCCTTATAAATTAGCTTTCTTTTTTTTCTTTCAGCAAATCTCGTATTTCTGTAAGAAGTTCTTCCTGAGAAGGACCTGCTTCTTCAATTACTTCCTCTTGTTTTTTAATCAGCTTATCGTGAATGGTGTTGATAAGTTTTATAGCGCAAAAAATAGAAAAGGCTATAATCAAAAAATTCAGAATTTGCTGAAGGAAATTTCCGTAGGGAATAGTCAAGCCTTTCTCGCCTGCTGCCTCGTTAGCTTCAATAATAGTAAGCGAGAGTTTGGATATATCCACCTTGCCGGTAAGAATGCTTATACATGGCATTATAATATCCTGCACGAGTGAATCAATTATGCTTTTAAAAGCTCCGCCGACAACAACACCGACAGCCATATCAACAACATTTCCACGCATTACAAATGTTTTAAATTCATCTAGCAGCTTCATTTAATTTGTACCCCCTTAAAATCAAATCAGAATGCCATGTTCTCTTCAAGGAACGCTTCTAACTCGTCAATCTTGATTCTCTGCTGTTCCATTGTGTCTCTGTCACGGATTGTAACGGCATTATCCTCCAAAGAGTCAAAATCAAACGTTATGCAGTACGGTGTGCCGATTTCATCCTGACGGCGGTAACGCTTGCCGATGGAGCCGGCATTATCGTACTCGCAGTTGAATTTCTTTGAAAGCTTTTCATAAACCGCCGTAGCGCCCTCATCAAGCTTCTTTGAAAGCGGTAAAACCGCTGCCTTAACTGGAGCAAGGGCAGGGTGAAGATGCATAACGACTCTGCTGTCGCCGCCTTCAAGTTCTTCCTCGTCATATGCTTCAACAAGGAACGCAAGCGCTACTCTGTCCGCGCCAAGCGACGGCTCAATACAATAAGGAACATATTTTTCGTTCGTAACAGGGTCCATATACTCCATATTTTCGCCGCTGTGCTCCGCGTGCTGCTTTAAGTCATAATCTGTTCTGTCGGCAATACCCCAAAGTTCTCCCCAACCGAACGGGAATACAAATTCTATATCAGCCGTCGCGTTAGAATAGAACGCTAATTCCTCTTGTGAATGGTCACGGAAACGAAGGTTTTCTTCTTTTATTCCGAGATTCAAAAGAAAGTCCATACAATACTTTTTCCAGTATGCGTGCCATTCAAGGTCTGTGCCCGGCGCGCAGAAAAATTCAAGCTCCATCTGCTCAAACTCGCGCGTTCTGAAAGTAAAGTTACCGGGTGTGATTTCGTTTCTGAATGATTTACCGATTTGTCCGATACCAAACGGTACTTTTTTACGGCTTGTTCTCTGAACGCTCTTGAAATTTACGAAAATACCCTGAGCCGTTTCCGGACGAAGGTAAACAACTGATGAAGAATCCTCCGTAACACCCTGGAATGTCTTGAACATAAGGTTAAATTCGCGTATATCCGTGAAATTGTGTTTGCCGCATTTCGGGCAGACAATATTGTTTTCGTTTATATATTCAACCATTTTTTCTTTAGACCAGCCGTCAACGGTTATGTCCTCGCCTTTTTCATGAGCAAAATCTTCTATAAGCTTGTCCGCTCTGTGACGCGATTTACATTCCTTACAATCCATTAATGGGTCTGAGAAACCACCCACGTGTCCGGACGCGACCCAAACCTCGGGGTTCATCAAAATAGCGCAGTCAAGACCTACATTATATGGAGATTCCTGAATAAATTTTTTCCACCATGCTTTTTTTACGTTATTTTTAAATTCTACACCTAAAGGACCATAATCCCAAGTGTTGGCAAGTCCCCCGTAAATCTCGCTGCCGGGATAAACATATCCGCGTCCTTTACACAAAGCAACGATTTTATCCATTGTTTTATCTGCATTTTTCATCATTATAAAAGTCCGTCCTTTCTGTTTAGCATAAATTACATTATATATAGTTTATAAAAATCGGCAGTATTTGTCAAGGAATTTAGAAAAAAATATAATGTTTTTAACGCGATAGTATTTTGAGGGGACATAAAAGGTTATGTAAACCTATTGGTGTTTATAAAGTTATCCACGTTTGCGGTATAAAGCGTGGATAACTTTAGATAAGGACAGGCTTTTGGGAATTTTAGGCAGAGCAAAACCGTGGATAAACGCGTGGATAACGTGGATATTAACACAACTGTAACATGGTTGTAACATGAATTATGTCAAGCGATATGCTGACGTAA
>CAJUEZ010000063.1 GCA_910585485.1 uncultured Clostridia bacterium | reverse complement strand
AAAATAAAAACCATGATGTTTAAGCGCCTGCTTTCAGAACAGGCGGCAAAACTTGACGCTCTTAGTCCTTTGCAGACTTTGGCAAGAGGGTATTCAATTCCGACCGCGGAGGATGGCACTGTTATAAGAAGCGCGAAGGATATGAAAAAAGGTATGGGATTTACATTGAGGCTTAAAGACGGAAGCGCGGAATGTGAAGTCAAATAATAAATGTGCATGAGGTGAAATATAATGGCTGAGAAATCGTTTGAAAAATCAATATCAGAACTTGAAGAAATAGTATCACAGCTTGAAGGCGGAAATGTGACGCTTGACGAGTCGCTGTCACTTTTTGAAAAAGGAATCAAGCTTTCAAAAAGCTGTCAGAAAATGTTGGACGAGGCTGAAAAAAAGGTATCGGTTCTTATGACAAATGAGGACGGGGAAATAGTTAAGGAAGATTTTGACACAGAAGAATAGTGTGTTGTCAGAAAGGGTTTTAAATGAAAGAGCAACTGAAAGAGCAGATTGACATTATAGACGGGTATCTTGACAAGTACCTTTCGGAAAAGGATAATCCGCAGAGCGTTATATATAAGGCTATGCGTTACAGCGTTTTTGCGGGCGGAAAGAGACTTAGACCGATACTGATGATGAACGTATGCGAAATGTGCGGCGGTGATGTAAAAGAGATAATTCCATTCGCGTGCGCGATGGAAATGATTCATACATATTCGCTTATACATGATGACCTTCCCGCTATGGATAATGATGATTTGAGGCGAGGAATACCGACAAGTCATATTAAATTCGGAGAGGCTACTGCGATTCTCGCGGGTGACGCGCTGCTTAATAAAGCTTTTGAAATTGTTTCAGACTATAGCGGAACTAATCCTGAAAGAGCGTTAAATGCGATAAATATTCTGGCGGTATCGTCGGGAACTGAAGGTATGATTGGCGGACAAATAGTGGATATGGAAAGCGAAGGCAAGGATATTACGCTTGAAGAACTTAAATATCTTCATTTAAATAAAACCGGCGCGATAATACGGAGCGCGTGCGCGATAGGAGCGCTTATGGCAGGCGCAAGCGAGAAAGAAATGACCGCGGTTGACAATTTCGCGCTGAATCTCGGAGTGGCGTTTCAGATACAGGACGATATACTTGACGTAATCGGCAGTGAAGAGGAACTTGGCAAACCGATAGGCTCCGATGCGGAGGAAAATAAAAATACTTATGTTAAAATAGCGGGACTTGAAGAGGCTAAGAAAATGTCTGAGGAATATTCTTTCAAGGCGAAAAACTCTCTTGCCGGCTTTGGGGGAAAAGCGGATTTTCTTTTAAAACTTACGGATTATCTGACATTGCGAAGATACTAAAAATAATTTAACTTATATTCTGTTTGCGAAAGGAGTTATTTGCAGTATGGTTTTTTTACAGCAGTTGTTTTCAAATTCTGTGCTGATTACGGCGCTTTTGGGATGGCTTGTGGCACAGGTATTGAAAATAGTTCTGATATGGGATAAGAAACTTGATTTTAAGAGGATAGTCGCTTCCGGCGGTATGCCGAGTTCGCACGCGTCCTTTGTTATGGCGCTTGCCGCGGGTATAGGATTTACTCAGGGGTTTGACAGCGGTCAGTTTGCTATAGCGTTTGTTGTGGCATTTGTTGTCATGTATGACGCTGCCGGAGTGAGACGCGCGGCGGGACAGCAGGCGGCGATATTGAATAAAATAGTTGATGATTTTGTAAATGCCGATTATTCTCATACAAATAAAAAGCTGAAAGAACTTTTGGGTCATACCCCGATTGAAGTGATTGGCGGAGCGATTTTGGGAATCATAATTGCGATAATACGTCATGCCTGAGAAGGAATACAAAAAACGTCCGGTTTATCCGGACGTTTTTGTTATGTAAAAATCACTTCTTTCTCTCACTTTTTTTCTGTCTTGGTTTAGGCATGGGCAGTTCATCGTACATACCATCAACTAATCTTCTGACAAATTCTGTATCCTCAGATTCAACCATGAACATTGGTTTTGCGCCATCGTAAGGGATTTCTTCGTGGCTTAACATTGATGAGGAATGTGGAGTTATCTTAACAAGAAATCTGTTATCATATATACCTCCGAAAACCTTGCCTCTATAATAGAGAACATATTCGCCCATCATTTTTCGTGATGAAGTGTCATCAAGCTTGGAAAGCAGACTCATTACATAGTCAACATATTCGTTTGTGCTTGGCATGTTATTTCAAAGCCTCCTTGAGCGCCTGTACCTTATCAGTTTTTTCCCATGTTACTCCAAGGTCTTCTCGTCCCATATGTCCGTAAGCGGCAAGAGAACGATAGATGGGTTTTCTTAAATCAAGCTGATTGATTATTGCGTGCGGTCTCAAATCAAACACTTTTTCTATTGCCTGTTCAATTTTCTCTTCGGAAACTGTGGAGGTTCCGAATGTGTCAACCATTATGGAAACCGGATGAGCGACACCAATTGCATATGCGAGTTGTACTTCACATTTTTTTGCAAGTCCTGCCGCCACTATGTTTTTGGCTACGTATCTTGCGGCATAAGCGGCGCTTCGGTCAACTTTTGTCGGGTCTTTTCCGGAGAATGCTCCGCCGCCGTGACGAGAATATCCGCCGTAGGTGTCAACTATAAGTTTTCTTCCTGTAAGACCGCTGTCGCCGTTTGGTCCGCCGACAACAAATCTGCCCGTGGGATTTATAAAAAATTTCGTATTGCTGTCAATAAGATTTGACGGAACGGTTTTCAGAATAACCTCTCTTTTGATGTCCTCGCGTAGTTTCTTGATGTCCACGTCAGGAGAATGCTGGCTTGACACAACAACTGTGTCAACTCTGATGGGAGTATCGCCGTCATATTCAACAGTAACCTGAGTTTTTCCGTCCGGACGAAGATAATCAAGAATTCCTTCTTTGCGCGCCTCGGTAAGTTTTTTTGCCATTTTGTGCGCGAGTGAAATCGGCATTGGCATTAATTCGGGCGTTTCATCGCACGCGTATCCGAACATCATGCCCTGGTCTCCCGCGCCGGTTGAGTTTTCATCGTCATTTCCACCTTCTTCTCGGTTTTCGTATCCCGCATTGACACCCTGAGCAATGTCGGGAGACTGCTCGTCAATAGCGGTTACAACCGCGCAAGTGGTTCCGTCAAAACCATATTTTGCTCTGTCGTATCCGATGTCGAGAACTACCTGTCTTGCGACTTTTGGGAAGTCAACATAGCATGAGGTTGTGATTTCTCCCATTATTGAAATTATACCCGTTGTGCATGTGGTTTCGCATGCTACTCTCGCAAGCGGGTCTTCTTTTAGTATTTCGTCAAGTATAGCGTCAGAAATCTGGTCGCAGATTTTATCGGGGTGTCCCTCTGTGACAGATTCCGAAGTGAATAGTCTTTTGCTCATTTGTTTCATGTCCTTTCAGGGAATTTTATATTACACTTAATTGTACCCCAAATATTAAAAAAAGTCAATGAAAAGCGAATAAAATGATTTTTTGCGCGCAATAAAATAAGAGACTGCCATATGGCAGTCCCTTCACGTTTTGGTTTTTGTTAACAGCAGCAGTCGTCATGCTTGTGATCACAGCAAGGATCGCAGCAAGGGTCGCAACAGCAGCAGTTATCGTTGTTTCCGCCAAAGATGTTTCCGTCACAGCACAAAAGGACAAGAACTACTATGATTATAATCCAAATCCATGTGTTTGAGCCGTCGTTATTACATCCGCCTCCGAATAATCCCATAATAAAAACCTCCTTTTGACATATACTATGCCGCCGGAAGGTTAAAGGTTACGATTCTGAAATGACAGATTCCGTAAAAATATAATTACCCATGCTGTCACGAGTGACATATAAAATTATACGCGGCTGACCGATACGCTTTACAACCGTTACCCAACCGTTTTCAGTTGCTTCTATCGGTGTATATAAGCCGTTTGGGTAGTGAGTTTCAACATATCTTGAAATGCTGTCATGCTGTTTTTTAAAACGCAGACGATTAAAGGGACCCTTGCCTTTTGCGGCGCTGTAAATTCCGGCTGCCGCCGCGGTTCCTATAAGAAATAAAGTTTTCTTTTTCATTTTTTTACTCCTTGTGATATTCGTTGTAAACATCGCGTTTGGGAAGTTTTCTGTCGAGCGCGGTCTTTTTTATCGCGTCTTTGGACGTCATTCCTTCGGCGATATATTTATTGACATGATCTTTTACGGAAATATCTTCCCAAATGTTTTCTTCGTTGTTTTCAATCTCCTGCGCGCCTTCAATGATGAGCACATATTCGCCGCGAGGGTTGTTTTCGCTGTAAAATTTCACGGCTTCTCCGATTGTGCAGCGTCTTACTTCCTCGTGGATTTTTGTTAGTTCCCTTGCGAGCGCGATTCTTCTGTCGCTCCCGAAAGCATTTTCCATATCGGCGAGCGTGTTTTTCAGCTTGTGAGGCGCTTCGTAGAAAATAAGCGTGCGCATGTCGTTTTTAACGCTTTCAAGGTGCTCTTTTCTATGACGCTTATTTACTGACAAAAATCCCTCAAAAGCGAAGCGGCGCGTTGAAAGTCCTGATAGTATGAGAGCGTTTATTCCTGCAACCGGACCGGGTATCGAGGTTACGTCAATATCGTTTTCGATACATAGTTTAACCAAGTCCTCACCGGGGTCGGAAATTGCCGGAGTGCCCGCGTCTGAAACGAGAACGGCATTTTTTCCGTTTTTAAGAAGTGATATTATGTATTCGCCCTTTTCACGCTTGTTATGCTCATGATAGCTTGTAAGAGGTTTGGATATTTCAAAATGATTTAAAAGCTGCAGTGTTCTTCTGGTATCTTCAGCCGCGATTATATCGACGCTGTTAAACACCTCCAGGCAACGCGGCGATACATCGCCTAAGTTTCCTATCGGAGTAGCGCATAAGTATAGTTTTCCGTTCATATATATTCCTCTTTTATAGTCCTCTTTGTAAAAAAATTACCGCCCGTAAATTATATTGATTTCCTCCGAATATTTTCCGTTTGAATCGTATACATACAGCGGGGGCAGCAGTTTTAATTCCTCGCCGCCGTCCTTCATGCCTTCTATAAGAACCAAATTCGGCGCTTTTTCATGTGATGGATGAATAAAACGCAGTCTTTTCGGTTCTATTCTGTATTTACGCATTGCGCACATAATATCCGCGAGACGCGCCGGACGGTGAATCATAAAAAATCTTCCGTTTGGAACGATAAGCTGAGAACTTATATTTATAACATCTTCCAGTGTGCACATTACCTCATGGCGCGACAGTGATTTTGTGTCAATGTTATTTCGCATTCCTGTGCCGTACTTCATATATGGAGGATTACATGTGATTTTGTCAAAACGGCTTTTTCCGTATATATCAGCGGCGCGTTTTAAGTCGCCGCAAGTTATATGCACTCGATTTTCAAGTTTGTTGTATTTCACGCTCCGCTGAGCCATTTCAGCTATTTCCTCTTGAATTTCGATACCGTATATGTTTTTTGTGTTTGTTTTTGCGGATAAAAGTATTGGCACAATGCCTGTGCCGGTACACAAATCAAGAGTGCTTTCACTTCGCGCGTCCTTTGCGAAATCGGCTAATAAAACGGCATCAATCCCGAATTTAAAGCCGTTTTGCTTTTGTATAACGAAAAAACCGTTTTGCAAATCGTCTAAACATTCATCGTTTTTAATCATTATTCTTCGTTTGCAACGTTATCTACAACTGCAAAACTGATTTCGCCCATCGCGGCAGTTTGTCCGGCTACTGTCGCTTTTACATTTGCCTTGCCCATTCCGTGGCGATATGTAATTAAATCCGCGTGAAGTTCAAGAGTGTCGCCGGGGACTACCTGTCGGCGGAATTTAAAATTGTTAATACCTGTAAATACACCGAGTTTACCTTTGTTTTCGGGCATTGAGAGAAGCATTACCGCGCCGACCTGCGCAAGCGCTTCTGTTATAAGAACTCCGGGCATAATCGGATTGCCGGGGAAGTGACCCGTAAACTGAGGCTCGTTAGCCGTCACGTTTTTGATACCGGTTATACTTTTTCCCTCTTCAAATTCCACTATTTTGTCAACAAGCAAAAACGGGTAACGGTGCGGAAGAATTTTTTGTATCTCCACATTGGAAAGTGTTATTGTTTCTTTTTTCATGATTTTTATATCCTTTCATTTTATATTATTAATATTATTGGCAGAAAATTTGGTTGGATTTTTATTAGTCGCGTATATAAGCCTTCTTGTGGAATATGTGCGTGGGGTCGGTCACTGTGTCTATATTCTCAAGAGCGATTCCTGCGCCTTTTGCAACGCAGTCCACTATATCGGGAGCAAGTACGGCTTTAACGCCTGCCGCGTCTGAAATACGTTTGTCAAGACCGTAAATTAAAGAACCTCCGCCTGTCATTATTATTCCGTCTTGAATTATGTCGCCGTGAAGTTCAGGGGGGGTTTCCTCTAAAACCTCTTTTATTCTTTCAGTCATATTGTAAACAAAATCATCAAAAGCGGGATATAGTTCGTTAGAGGAGATGATTGCGGACTTCGGTAGCCCTGAAAGGACGCTGATTCCTTTTGCCTCGCAAAGAAGTTCCTTACTGCGTGGTATAACTCCGCCAACCTCGTGCTTGATTCTTTCGGCTGTTCTCGGACCTATCACCATGCCCATTTCCTTACGCATATATCTTATTATCGCCTCGTTAAACTCGTCTCCGGCGATTTTGAGAGAACGGCTGACAACTATTCCGCCCAAAGACAGTACGGCTATATCGGTTGTTCCGCCGCCTATGTCCACGACCATTGTTCCGTGAGGGCGGGAAATATCAAATCCCGCGCCAAGCGCCGCGGCAACCGGTTCTTCTATTATATAAATATCTCTCGCTCCCATATCGCGCGCCGCCTCAATAACGGCTCTTTGTTCAACATCTGTAACACCGCTTGGAACGCACATCATTATGCGCGGATGTCCGATTGTGTGCGCGAATATTTTTTTGAAAAAAAGTCTTATCATTTCTTGCGTGAGTGTCAGGTTGGAAATTACTCCATCTATAAGCGGACGCACTGCCTGAATGTGCGGAGGCGTTCTGCCGAGCATTGAAAGCGCTTCTTTTCCGACTCCGCAGACTTTATTTGTTTTTGTGTTTACGGCAATAACTGTAGGCTCCCGCAGCACAATGCCTTTGTTTTTTATATAGACAAGCATTGTGGCAGTGCCCAAATCTATGCTTATATCATTATTGAACATATTTCTGCTCCTAAGCTAACAAATTATTATATATATTATAACTTATTATTTCCATTAACTCAACCTATTTTAACAAGTTTTTTTATTTTTTATTAAAATATTTTGCCAAAAATAAGTTTGTGCGTTCATAGTTTGTTTAAAAATAAAATACAGAATATTCATTGACAAATGCGCGAAAATGAGTATAATAATAAATGAAAGGTCAAAGAAAGTCAAAGTCAGGAGGCAAAAGATATGGGAATGAGCGATAGAATAGAAGCGTTTATCATGGAACTGTTAAAAGATGACACGGACGAGTGGCTGGAACTTAAACGAAACGAACTTGCCTCGCTGTTTGGCTGTGTGCCGTCTCAGATAAATTATGTTATATCAACAAGATTTAATCCTGATCACGGATATATAGTTGAGTCAAGACGCGGCGGGGGAGGTTTTGTGAGAATCAAACAGATAAAATATGAGGACGGACTCATAATGCGGACAATAAAACTATCGGGAGACAGTTTGGACGAGAAAACGGCTAAAGCGCATCTGGCGAATCTCACTCGGCAGGGAGCGATAAACGAAAGAGACGCGTCGCTGATTTTAAGCGCAGTATCAGATTCGTCTTTGAATATAGACCAGCCTTTGAGGGATAAGCTAAGAGCGAATATATTTAAAAATATGCTTGTAAAAATAAGTGGTTAAGAGATTTAAAGGAGGTAATTGTCATGTATGATTTGTTTTCGGATTTTTTTGACGGGTTTGATGTGTTCATGCACCCTGTCACAGCGAAGGAGGAAAAGAAGTGTCCCGTATGCGGACATACGTATTCCGATTTCAGGCGCACCGGCAAAATAGGCTGCGGAGAATGTTATAAGGTGTTCCGCTCACCAATAGCGGATACGCTGAAACAGATACAGCCTTCAGCTGTGCATACAGGGAAAATTCCATCTAAGTCCGGCGAGAAATTAAAAATCAAGAGAAAGTATGAAACATTAAAGCAGGAGTTAGCGTCAGCGGTAAAAAATGAGGATTATGAAACGGCAGCCAAACTTCATAAGCAAATCCGTGAGATAGAAAACGAGGTGAAAAAGTCATGATTTGGTATAAAGACAATAATATGGATATAGTTGTTTCAACGAGAGTACGTCTTGCGAGAAATCTTGACCGCACACCTTTCCCGAATGCCTTAAAGGACACAAAGGAAGTAACGGAAAAGATAAAGAACGCTGTTTTAGGCAGCAATTCCACGCTTGCGGAAGAGTTTGAGTTTATAAGTCTTGACGATTTGTCGCCAATACGCGCTAAGGCATTGGCAGAGGAACATATGATAAGTCCTGTTATGTGTGAAGGCAAGGGAAAATCTGTTCTTTTGAGTAAGGACAGAACGATGAGCATCATGCTAATGGAAGAGGACCATATAAGATTACAGATTATTCAAAGCGGTTACTCGCTTGAAGAGGCCTATTCGCTTGCGAGCAAGGTGGATGATGTGATAGAAGAGAATGTCACATACGCGTTTGACGACGATTTCGGTTATCTTACCGCTTGCCCGACTAATACGGGCACAGGTATGAGAGCGTCCGTAATGCTCCATCTTCCCGCGCTGACTATGACAGAAAATATAACAAAGATAATTTCATCGGCAGGAAGTCTCGGTATTGAGGTGCGCGGTCTTTATGGTGAGGGAACTAAGGCATACGGCAGTCTTTATCAGATTTCAAACAGAGTGACAATGGGAATATCCGAGAGTCAGTCTCTTGACAGGCTTAAAAACATTGTTGACCAGGTGATTGAAATGGAGACGACGGCGCGCAAGGCTTTGGCGGATAACAATAACGACGCTCTCTCGGATAAATTGTA
>CAJUEZ010000062.1 GCA_910585485.1 uncultured Clostridia bacterium | reverse complement strand
AACACTTAAATTTTTGCACCATTTTGACTTTACACAAAATATGAAAAAGCCTCTCGACACTGTGTCAAATATTTCTTATTTGAGTTTTAATCCATCACTGAATGCTTTTCCTACTACATCACCAAGTTTTCGATAAGTATGATGTACAGGGTCATAAGTAATCGGACTAAATTTTGTCAAGTCAATCTTACCGTTTTCATCAAGAATTTTTTCATCAGCACAGAAATTTACTATCTCGCCGACAAGACGGCAACTTTCTTCAGCATAGCTTATGAGCTTACATTCAAGTGCCATAGGTAATTCTTCAAAAAGCGGAGCATCTACAAATTCACTCTTAATATCGTGCCAACCTGCCTTTTTGATTTTATCAGGCTCATTGTTGCCGGAAACAACACCAACATAATCCGCCGCAACAACATTTTCTACGTCTGCAACACTCACAGTAAATGCACCAGTCTTAACAACATTTTTTGCAGTCTTGTGTCCGACATCAACACAAATAGAAATTTGAATTTCATTAATTCTTAGTATTTTACTATTTATTACAGTGTGTTAATAACGCACCTTGAAATCCTCATAAATAAAGGATTTATCGCAGTATGTTCATCGTAAATACTCATTTAAGTTTATACTCTTTTATTTCATTTGTCAACACAGACAAGGGAAATATTAAGGGAAAGAAAATCTAATAACAAATTATAATAAAGTATGGTAATCGGAAAACTGCAACATATGTGTGAATAAATTATTTTGGAGGGTTTAGAAATGAAATCATTATTTGAACAAAACGGAGGAACTTATACAAAGGTCGGAGATTATTATATTCCTAACTTAACTGTTCCCGAATGTAAACCTATCGGTAAGTATGGTATGCTTTGCAGAACATATCTGAAAAATCAGCGCAGGACATTTTATAATACTCTTTTTATAAGCGGTAAATTGAATGAATATCTTTGTGATATTGACGCACAGGCGAATAAGTTAAAAGAAACGCTATTACCCAAATATAAAGAACGATATGGTATTACAGAAAAACTTAAAGCAGAAAATCAAATTAAATGGGTACAAATGATGAACTCAATAGCACATCAAATTGACGAAGTTATACTTACAGATATAGTTTATGGAGGGAACGAATAATGAAAAAGTTTATAGTAATCATATTATCAATAATCACAATCACAATAACAAGTACAACAGCGTTTGCTGCACCAATTCCAAGAGAAAGCGCACCATTAAATGCAACTGAGGCACAAATCCAAATCACCGAAGTTGAGAACGGAATGGATATGAATACTGCCATAAAAGCGGCTTATGAGAAAATCTATCAGACAGCAGACGCAACATTTAACTATGACGAGCAATTTTCGCTTGACACCTGTTACCGTGATATTCCCGCTGTCGGAATGGAAATGTTTACGGTTGCAAGAAAATTATTATTAGAGGCTAAAAAATAAAACAGTATTGCTCGGTTACTGCAATATCATTAAGGATATAACTATCTTGGGGTTATATCCTTTTTTGCGTGAAAATTTAACCTACAATTAACATAACCTTGCTTTCAGAATTAACATAGACCGCTATATAATTAGATTGTGCAAAAGCACAAGACAAATTTTAAGGAGTGATTTCTAATGAGAAAAATTATAGGAATGGTAATTATCGGCGCAATGCTTGCGGCGGCATTAACAGGCTGCGGAAACGAAAGCGCAAGCCCAAATTCAAACAGCGTGCAGACATCATCTGCTACGGTATCAACGGACGGTTCAACGTCAATGGAAAAGGTAATCGGGTATTTAAGCGAAGCGTATATGACGGAAAATTCAAATGTTAAAATTACATATAACCCGACAGGTTCGGGCGCGGGCATACAGGCTGTTTCGGAGGGACGGTGCGATATGGGACTTTCAAGCCGCGACTTGAAATCTGAGGAAGCGCAAAACCTCAATGCAACGGTTATAGCGATTGACGGTATTGCAATGATTGTAAATCCTGACAATCCTATTGCAGATTTAACGATTGAGCAAATTGCAAAAATCTATACGGGCGAGGTTACAAATTGGAACGAGGTCGGCGGAAATGATGCGCCTATCGTTTTAATCGGCAGAGAAGCCGCTTCAGGAACGCGCGACGGTTTTGAAAGTATAACAAAAACAAAGGACAAATGCCAATACACACAGGAGCTTACCTCAACGGGCGATGTCGTTCAAACCGTTTCATCAAATCCGAACGCTATCGGCTATGCTTCTCTTGCTTCGGTAAAAGATACAGTAAAATTGTTATCTGTCGAGGGCGTAACACCGACAAATGAAACAATACAGAACGGCACATATAAAATTCAGCGTGATTTCGTATTTGTAACACCTAAGAACAAGCAGCTTTCAGAAGCGGCGCAGGCATTTATGGATTATGCGTCAAGCGCAGAGGCGGATGAAATGATAACTAAGGCAGGAGCCGTTCCCGTAAAGAGATAGGAGCGCAAAAATGACTAAATTAAAGAAAACAGCGGACTTTTTTGAAAAGTCAATGAACGCCGTATTTACCTTTTGCGGATTTTTAGCTGTTGCGTTCGTATTGATTATAACAGGCTTTCTCATTGTCAGCGGTATTCCTTCTATAAAAGAAATCGGAATAGCTGATTTCCTTTTCGGGACAAAATGGGCGTCAACTGCCAATCCCCCCTCTTACGGCATTTTGCCGTTCATTTTGTCCTCCGTTTACGGAACAGCCGGAGCAATTATAATAGGCGTACCGATTGGTCTTATGTGCGCGATATTTCTTGCAAAAATGTCGGTCGATAAAATATCGGGTTTGGTACGCTCTGCTGTGGACTTGCTTTCGGGCATACCGTCTGTAGTCTACGGCTTACTCGGAATGATTATAATTGTGCCGATTGTCCGCGAGGTGTTTCATCTGCCGGACGGCGCAAATTTATTCTCGGCAATTATCGTGCTTGCGGTAATGATACTGCCGTCTGTAATTTCTGTATCGGAAACGGCGATACGCGCTGTACCCAAGGAATACGAGGAGGCTTCCCTCGCTCTCGGCGCGACAAAAACGGAAACGGTATTTAAGGTAATCGTCCCTGCCGCAAAAAGCGGAATACTGACTTCGGTTGTGCTTGGTATAGGACGCGCGATAGGCGAAGCTATGGCGGTTATGATGGTTGCGGGAAATGTGGCGAATATGCCGAACTTATTTACAAGCGTCCGTTTTCTTACAACGGCGGTTGCAAGCGAGATGTCATATTCATCAGGACTTCAAAGACAGGCATTATTCTCAATCGCACTTATACTGTTTGTATTTATTATGGCAATTAACCTTGTACTTAACTTCATTGTGAAAAGAGGTGCGAAAGATGAATAACGGCATATCCGCAAAGCGAAAAATTAAAAGCGCAGTATTAAACGCGCTTATGTACCTCTCGGCTGGGCTTATATGCCTTATGCTTTTGGGCGTTATCGGTTATATACTTTTTCGGGGTATCTCCAATATATCGTGGAAGCTGCTTTCATCAAAACCGAGCCTTATAAACGATACAATCGGAATTTTGCCTAATATCTTAAATACGCTTTACATCATATTGATAACGCTTGTAATCGTACTTCCGATAGGCGTGGGCGCGGCGGTGTACCTAAACGAGTATGCAAAAAACAAAAAAATCGTAAAGGCTATTGAGCTTGCAACGGAAACATTGTCGGGCATACCGTCCATTATATACGGACTTGTCGGAATGTTAATCTTTGTTCAGTTCTTCTCGCTCGGAACAAGCCTTATCGCAGGCGCGCTGACGCTTGTTATTATGACGCTGCCGACAATAATCAGGACAACGCAGGAGAGCCTGAAAACAGTTCCCAACGGCTACCGTGAAGGCTCTTTGGCTCTCGGCGCAGGGAAATGGTATATGATACGCACGGCGGTACTGCCGTCAGCGATTGACGGCATTGTTACGGGCTGTATTCTGTCTGTCGGGAGAATTGTCGGAGAAAGCGCGGCGTTATTGTTTACGGCAGGAATGGCAAATGAGGTTTTAGGCATATATGAAAGCGTAATGCCGCAAAAGGCAGGCTCAACGCTTACGGTTGCGCTGTATATGTACGCAAAGGAACGCGGCGAGTTTGACATAGCCTTTTCGATTGCCGCGATACTTCTTATACTGACATTTATTATAAATCTGTCGGCTAAGTTTACGGCAGCGGCACTGAAAAAAAGAAAGGAAAAGTAAGATGGCTGATATTATGAAAGCAAAGAACTTGAATTTGTGGTACGGCGCAAATCAAGCGTTAAAAAATATAAATATAGATATTCCCGAAAAGCAGATTACCGCGCTTATCGGTCCGTCAGGCTGCGGAAAGTCAACATTTCTGAAAACGCTCAACCGAATGAATGATTTGGTTGAGGGCTGCCGAATTGAGGGTGATATTACGCTTGACGGTATTGACATCTACAAGGATATGAATGTAAACATTTTACGGAAGCGTGTTGGTATGGTGTTTCAGAAGCCTAATCCGTTCCCAATGAGCATTTATGACAACATTGCATACGGTCCGAGAATACACGGTATTAAATCAAGGGTACAGCTTGATGAGATTGTTGAAAAATCGTTAAGACAGGCGGCGATATGGGACGAGTGCAAGGACAGACTTAAAAAGAGCGCTCTCGGAATGAGCGGCGGACAGCAACAGCGATTGTGTATTGCAAGAGCATTGGCAGTTGAACCCGAAATACTTTTAATGGACGAACCGACCTCCGCGCTTGACCCTATATCTACCTCAAAAATCGAGGACTTGGCGATAGAACTATGCGAAAATTACACGATTGTTATGGTAACGCACAATATGCAGCAAGCGGCAAGAATTGCAGATAAAACAGCATTTTTCCTGCTTGGTGAGATTATTGAGTTTGACCAAACGGATAAAATGTTCTCCACTCCGCGTGATAAGCGGACAGAGGATTATATAACAGGACGCTTCGGCTAAAGAAAGGATTGTTTAAGTATGAGAAATAGATTTGATGAGCAGTTAGCACGGTTAAACAATGAGCTTACCGAGATGGGCGCATTATGCGAGGAAGCAATAAGCGGATGTGTGAAATATCTTATAGACAAGGATATTGCTATGCGCGATAATACGCTTGAAGCCGACAAGCAGATAGACCAAAAGGAACGCGATATAGAAAGGCTTTGTATGAAGCTATTGATGCAGCAGCAGCCTGTGGCGACAGATTTGCGCGTCATATCCTCCGCGCTTAAAATGATTTCGGATATGGAACGTATCGGCGACCAAGCGTCTGATATTGCGGAGATTGTAAAGCATATTCAAAAAAGCAATCTTGAAAGCAACACGCACATATCCGATATGGCAAGAGCGACTATAAGAATGGTTACTGACAGCGTAGAGTCTTTTGTTAAAAAGGATATTTCCCTTGCCGAAGCTGTAATAAAGAATGATGACGAGGTGGACGCATTGTTTAATAAGGTCAAAAATGAATTGATACAGGCAGTACAGCAGTCGGAGGACGATGCCGAAGCGTTGATTGATTTACTGATGATAGCGAAGTATTTTGAACGCATAGGCGACCACGCGGAAAACATTGCGGAATGGGTTATATACTCTATTACGGGAAAGCACGCAAATTTTAGTTAAAATAATTGTTATTAAGGAGAGATATTATGCAGAAAAAACTATTTTCACTACTGTTAGTAGCAGTAATATCAGTTTCATGTGCCAATATCTCTGCTTTGGCAGAGGAAGCGGCAAAAACGCAGTCTAAAATTTTTATAAACGGTAAACAGGCTGATATAAACGGATATAATGTCAAGGACAATAATTACTTTAAGCTAAGAGATTTGGGGAGATTATTGGATTTTGGAGTGGAATGGGACAAAATGACCAATTCAATATATATAGACACTTCAAAAGGATATACGGAAAATGATATATCGGAATGGACAGCTAAACAGTACAGCGTTGCAGTACCTCAGAAATATAAAGTACCGTTCTCATACTCAAAGACAGGTTATTTTGAAAACGGTCTTACACCGGGCTACGGCTCTGCTGTTACATTTAAGGGTTATAACGCTAACGGAGAAATGGAGTTTTATGCCATAAGTGACAGAGGACCAAACGCTGACGCTCCTCAATATAAAATCGGCGGAAATATATCTGACGCAAAGATTTTTCCCTGTCCCGATTTCACTCTGGGCATAGCGGTAATTACGTTAAAAGGTAATGAAGCTGTTGTAACATCTGCAATAGAGCTAAAAGATATGAAAGGAAAAAATATCACAGGACTTCCGCTTAAACCGGGACTTGTAGGAGCAACCAATGAAGCAGCTCTCGATATGAACCTTAATAATATCGGATATGATGATAACGGACTTGATACAGAGGGTATCGCAGTTGATAAAGATGGTAATTTTTGGGTATGCGATGAATATGGTCCTTTTATCGCTAAATTTGCGCCCGATGGCACACAGCTTGCCAAATACGCGCCTGCAAGCGGACTTGATGAAGTTCTCAAGTATAGAATACCAAACAGAGGTTTTGAGGGTATTACTATTACACCGTCAGGAAAAATACTTGCCTCAATGCAAAGCGTATTAGATGTAAACGGAGAAACATCAAAAACAGCTTGCTTTACCCGTATAGTTGAACTTGACCCCAAAACAGGTAAAACAAAAACATACGCATATCCGGTAGATGTTTCCGCGTATAACTCGCCTAAAGATTGTAAAATAGGCGATATTTATGCGATAGATGATAATACCGTTCTTGTAATAGAGCAAGGAAAGCTTGCTGACAAAACAATGCGTAATATAATCTATAAGGTTGATTTGACAAACGCAACAGATATAACCGACGTAAAATATAACGGACAACATCTAGAATATGCAAAATCCGCAGAGGAGCTTAACATAAGCTTCGCCCAAAAAGAAAAAATGATAGATTTAAGAGCTATGGGCTGGACAGCGGAAAAAGCCGAAGGCTTATGTATGACAGATGAAAATACTATTGCCGTAATAAATGATAATGATTTTGGAATTACCACAAAGGTTATAGATAAGGACAATGATACTGCAATAACAAATTACATATATGACAGTAACATCAAAGCATATGAGCTTAATGGAAAAAGAGCTGACCCGACTATAACAATAGATAAGAACACCGAGTCTGCGCAGCTTTGGTTGTTTAAGAAAAATATGTAATCAATATTGTAATGCGTCTAAAATTGTTATATAATGATGTATGTAAGGGCGGCCTTTGCAGCCGCCCATTTATGACAAGGAGGTGTTTTGTGTGATTTATTTGGTTGAGGATGATGACAATATCAGAAAGCTTGTAAGCTATGCCCTGTGCAAAGAGGGATTTAACATAAAGGAATTTTCATCACCGATTGAATTTTGGGACGAAATAAATGATAACATTCCAAAATTGATTATACTTGATATTATGCTCCCTGATGAGGACGGATTATCAGTTTTGAAACGATTGCGTGAAAAATCAGAAACAACGGATATTCCCGTTATTATGCTTACTGCAAAAGGCAGTGAATTTGATAAGGTAACAGGACTTGATATGGGCGCGGACGATTATATTGCAAAGCCTTTCGGAATGACCGAGCTTATATCGCGCATTCGCGCGGTACTCCGCAGATATGAAAAAACACAGACTGATAAGGTATATAAAGTCGGGAAATTATATGTAAATCCTGCAAAGCATATTATAGAGGTTTCTGGAGAAAGTGTTACGCTGTCCTATAAGGAATATTCTCTGCTTATGGTTTTACTTGAAGCGGAGGGGAATGTGGTAGAGCGAGAAACGCTTTTGACAAAGGTATGGGGAGAGTTTTACACCGAGTCGAGAACGCTTGATGTTCATATACGGAAATTAAGGGTAAAGCTCGGTAACACCGGTGATATAATAGAAACGGTAAAAAATATCGGTTATAAGATTGGCGGTGTTAAAAATGAATAAAAAAATATTTCGTTCGTCTTTTTTCACAACCTTTCTTGTTTTGGTTGCCGCTATTGTTCTGATTATGGGTATTTTGTTTGACCTATTTGAAAATCAAATTCAGCTTGAAGCCGCAACAGAAGCGGAGTATCTTGCTCGTGCAGTTGAAAACGAGGGAGCAGACTTTTTAAGTGAGTTTGACGGGACAGACAGAAGAATAACACTGATAGACGCAGACGGCAATGTTCTGTTTGATAATCAAACGAATGCGGACGCTCTTGACAATCACGCCGAGCGCGAGGAAATAAAACAGGCTATGGAAAGCGGCAAGGGTATGAGCATACGCTATTCAAAGACATTAACGGAAAAGACTTTGTATTATGCCGTAAAACTTTCTGACAGCAGCATTTTAAGAGTTTCCACCAATCAATATACGGTTGTTACAATTCTATTGGGGATGTTGCAGCCTATTCTTGTTATTTTAGTTTTAGCGTTGATTTTAACCGCTGTTTTATCTTCAAAAGTATCAAAGGCAATTATCAAGCCTATAAACGAGCTTGATTTGGAAAATCCCGAAAAGAACGAAGCCTATGAGGAATTAACGCCGCTTTTGAGGAAAATATCAAAACAGAAAGCTACAATAAATCAGCAGATGTCAGAGCTTAAAAAGAAGGATAATATGCGTCGGGAGTTTACTGCAAATGTTTCACACGAGCTTAAAACGCCGCTTACCTCTATATCCGGTTTTGCGGAGCTTATGAAAAACGGTGATATTCCAAATGAAACTGTAACTGATTTTTCAAAATCAATTTATGACGAAAGCCAACGGCTTATTTCTTTGGTAAACGATATTATAAAGATTTCCGAGCTTGACGAAAAAAGTATATCGCTTGAAAGTGAAAGCGTTGACTTATACGAGCTGTCAAAGGAGATTATTGACCGCTTAACGAGCGAAGCGAAAAAAAATAATGTGACGCTTAACTTAATCGGCGCAAATGCGGAAATAATCGGCGTAAGGAAAATACTTGACGAAATGATTTACAATCTTTGCGATAATGCTATAAAGTATAATAAGGAAAATGGCAGAGTTGATATTGTCTTAAACTCGACAGAGTACAGAGTTTATCTTACAGTAAGAGATACGGGAATAGGTATTCCGAAAGAACATCAGTCAAGAGTTTTTGAACGCTTTTACAGGGTGGATAAAAGCCATTCTAAAAAGGTCGGCGGCACAGGCTTGGGGCTTGCAATCGTAAAACACGGAGCTATGTATCATAACGCGGATGTATCCCTTGAAAGCACAGAGGGCAAAGGCACAAGCATTACGGTTAGTTTTGATAAGATGTGAAATTTAATTGATATATTTTGTGGATAGATAGACAATTCTCAAATCTTTTGAGATGTTATATGCGCATATAAAACTCCCGATACAGTTATCACTGTAGTCGGGAGTTTTGCTTTATAAACTCCGTATCTTTCGCCAAATATCACTCATCATTTCATTTATTGCTATCACCTTTTCGCCGGATA
>CAJUEZ010000061.1 GCA_910585485.1 uncultured Clostridia bacterium | reverse complement strand
CGACTATCAGTTAACATCAGATTTTGATACACATATAACGCAGCAGCTTATTGATCTTGACACACCTGAGAGAATATCCAATTCTCATAAAAACACCTACGTTTTCGGCGGTCAGCATTACTACGAGGAATCAAAGTGTGTAAGCTATCTCGACCATATACGCGGAGCCAGCGGCAACTATGCCGACATCACAGGCTGCATGCGTCACATCACCGGCACACCCGACACAAACAATATCATGACTTTCACGTACGGTGATTCTCAGATACTTAAACCATACATTGATACAGAGGGACTTTGCAGCTTTTACAATATAGAATACGATAAAACAGTTGTAAGAGTAAACATTGTGCCCGACGGAGATAATTATGATGTAGTACGGGAAGATGGCACATCAGCAGGTAAACTTGTAAAAATTGACGATAAAAAATTTCAATTTTTTAATTAATCACTTTAATCATATAATTTTTAGGAGAGAAGTCTATGAAAAAAATCATTTCACTTTCGGCATCGATTGCCATATTAGTTTCATCAACAGCCTTCGCTTGGGAGGGTGCTGAAGAATACGAACAAAGGAAACAATTCGTAAGAGGCAGCGAGTTAAACGTGTACACTGAAGTTTCACCTGACCGCGCGCCTTATTTCGGAGCGCGTCTTGAACCGCGTTCGGGAGTATATTTCGGAACTTTGGCTGAAAACAGTGATGAATTCAGCAACATTTCCACTTGTCTGACCTATATAGAATTTGACGAACAACAGAAAGATTTCTATTACCCCGCCAACGAGATGATAAAGAATAAGAATGTTAACGTAATGCTCGGCTGGAATGTGTCCAAAGCGGATACGATAAGAAATATAGACTCATACACAAGCTATATTGAAAGCACGCTCAAAAAAGTAGCGTCATACGGCAAGAACGTTTATATACGCTTTGCGGGCGAAATGAACGACACCGATTTAGGCAGCGGAGAAGAATATAAATACGCTTTCCGTAAAGTTGCTGATATTGCCCATAAATACGACAATATCGCAATGGTATGGTCTCCAATCGCCGTAGGTTCTCTGATTAAAACGTTCGCGGATTACTACCCCGGCGATGAATATGTAGACTGGGTAGGCGTCAGCTGCTATGAAACCAAATATTGGGGCGGCAAAACCGCTTCAACAGACGATCAAATGGCTTTTATGGTCGGTAATTATGCCTGGCATACAAACAGTGTAAAACCGATATTCAAATTCATGAGTGATTACGGCATAAACAAGCCTGTAATGATAGCCGAGGGCGGAGTTGCCGTTCGCAATAAAATGGGCGAGGATACTTCTGACTGGGCATCTCAGAGACTTCAAAATATGTATTGGGATCTTATCATGAAATATCCACAGATAAAAATGATAAATTATTTTAACGCGAAAATGAATGAAGATGAATACTTTAATTTAGACGGTCATGCCGACTTGATAAGTATTATTAAAAATGCCACAGATAGCGGCGCTTATATCCATCCTAATTCCCAAAATACTATTTCCTTTGCGGAACTCCCGGGAAGCGGTACTGTTATCGGTCCTCAAATCCCAATTTATTCTCACGCTTATGCCCGTGATGCTGAATTTATAAAAGTTGATTATTATATAGACGGCAATTTATATGACAGCAATGTTTACACACCTCATGATACCACTATAAATCTCTCGGACTTTGCTGACGGTCAGCACAAGTTGGAGGTATGCTCTTTCAGCGGTAACACGCTTTTGGATATGAAGGAGTTTAACTTTACAAAGCTTGGCGCGTTTGCGCGTTTTGGAAACGGTTCCATTGTAAATAACAAACAAATTAACGTCAGCCTTAACGGACAGCAAATCGTGTTTGACACTCAGCCGTGTGTTATCGCCGATACAACGCTCGTTCCTATTCGCGCGTTTGCAAACGCGCTTGGTATAAGCGATGATAATATTGATTATAACGGAAGTGAAAACACCGTTACAATCAAAAACGGTTCAGACACTATAAAGCTGTATATTAATAATCCAACGGCATATGTAAACGGTTCATCAGCAAAAATTGAAGTTCCGCCGACAATTATTGACGGAAGAACGCTTGTACCGCTCAGATTCATAAGCGAGAACTTTAAATGCAGTGTTGATTTTTCAGATTCTGATTCAGTCTTGAATATATTCTTGACAAACCATTAATAAATATTATGGTTTAAGACCTCGTTTAAACAAACTTCGCAAATCATTTAGACATAACGAAAAGACCTATCTATGATAAATATTAATCATAGATAGGTCTTTTTTATTTCCCGCCGCATTTGCGGCAGTATCCATATATTTCAAGCTTATGCCCCGTCACCTCAAAATCATTAATCCGGGGAGTATGCACAGGACATATATCCACATATTTCACATTTCCGCAGCCGAGGCACACGGCATAATGACGATGCTCGTTACATGACAATTCATAATAAAATTTGTCGCTGTCCTGTATTGTGTTCTTATTGAGTATTCCTTTTTCGCAAAGTTTTTCCACGATTCTGTATACAGTTGATAGTGATATATTTTCTGCGGCTTCGTATATGTTCTCCGCAGTCATCGGCGCTTTTGCCTTAATCATAAGTTCCATAACGCTTATACGCTGTTTGGTTTGTTTGAGTCCTGCCGCCGCTAATATTTCATTTGCGTTCATTCCGCTCACCTTCTTCTTTTTGCCGTTGCAGCCATAATAATTATCAGCATACAAACGCCTATAAGAACTATTGTGCCGCCTGAAGGAAGTGAAAAATAGTAGGATATATAAAGTCCCGCCATCGCTGAAATCTCCGCGAAAGCAACCGAAAGCCAAACTGTCTGTTTATAGCTTTTCGCCACCATAATCGCCGTCGCCACAGGAATCACAAGAAGCGATGAAATCATAAGCGCGCCTACTATTCTTGACGCAACAGAGACAGTTATGGCTGTTAGCAGCATAAGCGCAAAATTTATTTTTTTCACACTGACTCCCGCAATTTTCGCCGCTTCCTCATCGAAAGCGACAAAAAACATTTCTTTATACAAAAAAATTGCAACCGCTATAACAACAATTCCCAGTCCTATTGTAAGACACATTTCAAAATCAGAAATTCCAAGAATCGAGCCAAACAGAAAACTGCTTAAATTACTCGACCCATCTTTTATAAACCTTGTCAGCACAGCTGTCAGCGCGATACCGGCTGACATTACCACCACCGCCGCAATCTCTGAATACTTTCCGAAAGCCTTTCTCAATCCCTCTATTCCCATGACTGCAAAAACAGAAAAGAGTAACGCGCCCAGAATAGGGTTTACCCCTATGACAAGTCCTGCCGCGACACCCGCAAGCGCTGAATGGGAAGTCGCGTCGCCTATGGAGGAAAGACGCTTGAGCACCACCGGAACTCCTATACACGGCGCTATAACCGCAATCATCGCCGCGGCAAGAAACGCTCGGCGCATAAAGTCGTATTGAAAAATATCAAGCATGATGATGACTCCTCCTTCCTGCAAAAATGTCATTTATCTCCTGCATTGTGAGGTTGTTCCTGCTTACAAATTCACCGTTTCCATGCTCGCAGAATATAAGCAGCTTATTTGATACTCTCACCAGTTCCGGAGTATCATGATTTGTCATAATTATAGTCATTCCCCGCTTATTAAGGTCACAGATTATATCCATAATTTGTCTCGCGGATTTCGCGTCCACACCGACTGTCGGCTCGTCCATAAGCAGAAGTTCCGGCTCCGATATAAGCGCGCGCGCTATAAAAACTCGCTGCTGCTGACCGCCTGACAGCTTGCCGATAAGCTTATTCTCATATCCTTCCATGCCCACCTTTTCAAGCGCGGCACGCATTTTCTCCCTATTAGTTTCTCTGTTTGCCTTGTCAATCTTCTTCCTGCTGTAAAGATTAGCCATAACAACTTCCTTCACAGTCGCGGGAAAACCACTGTTAAACGAGTTCGCCTTCTGCGAGACGTATCCTATTTTATAATCATCTCTAAATTTTGCCAAGGCGTCTCCAAAAAGAGTTATATTCCCTTTATCATACGGAAGTATTTTAAGTATGATTTTTATTAACGTACTCTTTCCCGCTCCGTTTGCGCCGATTATTCCGAGGAAATCTCCTCTGTGAAGAGATAAATTTACATCTCTTAAAACGGAAGTGTCGGAATAATCAAAACATAAATTTTCTATTTTTAAAATTTCCCGTTCCATCGTAACTCCTATTTTATCGCCTTTTTCAGCTGTTTTAAATTCTCACTCATAATTGTTATATAATCTCTGTTTTCGCCGTCACCTTCAAAAGTGTACAGCGCGAGCGCCTCCACTCCGGCTTCCTTTGCCACTGCCAAAGCCAGTTTATCGCCGTCCAACGGGTCGTAAAAAATACATTTTGCACCCTCGCCTTTTATTTCCTCAACTATTTTCGCCATCTGTGAAGGTGATGGGTCTCCGCTGCTCGACACGCTTTCCAGAGCCACCTGTTCCATTCCGAACTCATCGCACAAATAGCCGTACGCTCCGTGTGTGACAAATATTTTCATACCCTCTAATCCCGATGTTCTGTAATCCTCTTCAAGCGCGTCTATCTTTGACTCGTAATCCGTCATACGGCTGAGATATTTTTGCGCGTTCTCACTGTCGGCTGTTGAAAAAGCTTTATATATCATCTCCAGTTGTTTTCGTGCCCTTTCAAAGCTTAGCCACACATGCGGATCGTTGTTTTTCGTCTCATTCTGAAATTCTGATGACGCGCACACAACATTTACAGATGACGGAAGAGTAGGCGCGATTTTCTGCGCCCATGCGTCTATGCCGAACCCGTTATATATGAATATGTCCGCTTTACTGAACTTCGCCACTTCAGCCGCGGTCGGCTCAAATTCATGAGGCTCCGCTCCTGTAGGCACAACGTTATATACCTCAGCGTCATCACCGCCTATTGCGCGGGCAAAATCACACATAGCGTAAAATGACGTGTAAACCTGCAATTTATCTGATTTTTTTTCTCCGCTCCCGCACGAGGAAAGAAGCAAAGATAAGATAAGCATAATCGGAAATATTTTTTTCATTACAATAATCCTTTCTATGATTGAATAAGGTGGTGTTAATTCTTATATAATAAAAATTCCTTCTTTAATAGATATATTAAATTTACAATATAATTTTTTACTTTGCATCAAACCAACTGTGTCCCTCTGACATATCCACTTTTAAAGGCACTTTTAGTTCCATTGCGCCCTGCATTTCCTCAAGAAGGATTTGCTTTACTTTTTCAATTTCATCCACATGCGCTTCAACGATAAGTTCATCATGCACCTGCAAAATCAAGCGTGATTTTAATTTTTCACGTATAAGTCTGTTATCAACATTCACCATCGCAAGCTTTATAATATCCGCCGCGCTACCCTGGATTGGTGTGTTAAGCGCCACTCTCTCTCCGAACTGACGAATATTATAATTGGGTGATTTAAGTTCAGGAATATAACGGATTCTGTTCATCATTGTCTTAACATATCCGTCTTTTTTTGCCTGTTCCTTTATGTTCTCCATATACTCGCGCACTCCGTGATATTTTTCAAGATAACCGTCTATATACGCTTTCGCCTCTTTTACGGAAATTTTTAAATCCTGAGAAAGAGAGAACTCTCCTATACCGTATACAATTCCGAAATTAACCGCTTTCGCGCTTGAACGCTGTTCTTTTGTCACTTTATCAAGAGGTATCCCCAACACTTGCGATGCTGTCACCGCATGAATATCCTCATTATTTTTAAACGCGTTTATCATTGTTTCATCGTTAGCCATATGCGCCAAAACTCTTAATTCAATCTGTGAATAGTCCGCGTCAACAAGCACGTAATCCTCAGGCGCGACAAACACTTTTCTTATTTCACGTCCCAATTCTGTGCGCGTCGGAATATTCTGCAAATTCGGTTCTACTGAAGAAAGTCTTCCTGTAACTGTGACAGTCTGCGTGAATACTGAATGTATTCTGTGCGTTTCTTGATTTACCACAGCCGCCAAACCATCACAATATGTGCTCTTTAGTTTTGTAAGCTGTCTGTATTCAATTAAAAGATTTATAATCGCGTGTTTATCTCTCAGTTTTTCAAGCACATCAATATTAGTGGCATAGCCTGTTTTTGTTTTCTTTACAGGTTTTAATTCAAGTTTTTCAAACAAAATAACACCGAGTTGTTTTGGTGAGTTAATATTAAACTCCTCTCCTGCAAGCAAATATATTTCCTTCGTGAGCGCGTTGATTTTTTCACCGAGCTTCGCGGAAAATTCTTTAAGCTGATTATCGTCTACAAGGAATCCGTTATTTTCAATATGAGCGAGCACCGTCACAAGCGGCAATTCTACTTTTCTGTACAGTTCCTCCTGTCCATTCTCGCCTATTTTTTTAAGTATCCGCTCATTTAAAGCGTACAGGGCAACCGCGCATTTGGCTAAATACTCGCTCCTGTCCGTCTCGTCTTCCTCAAAAAGAGAAAGCTGTTTCGCCTCGGGTTTTTCGATTGTAACTCCAAAATATTCCTCTGACAATCCTTCTATTGTATATTCGCTTCTCGCCGGGTCAACAAGATACGCGGCTATCGCTGTATCGTCACTCATGTTGTTAAATTCTATTTTCTCATTAAGATTTACAATAGCTTCTTTCGCGTCAAAAAGAATTGTCTGCATATTTTTATTTTCCAGTAATTCCTTTGCAATATTTACGGTGTTTTCTGTAAACACATCGGCTTTATTTCCGCGCGCGGCGGCGATACCGACTATCTCGTCACCGTTAAAATCGATTACAACCGCGATTTTCTCTTTATTTTCCAAAGACAAAATCGGATTCACTTCAAATGCAAAATCCGCAAAAATATCCTCTTTTTCTTTTGCAGTCTTTCCCTCTGTTAAATCAAGCTTTTTTATTATGCTGTTAAGTTCCAGTCTTTTTAATATGTCATACAACTCCGAATTGTCCGAAAAGCCTTCAAAAACACATTCCTGAGCAGAAAATTCAATAGGCGCGTTACAATCTATAGTAGCAAGTTCCTTTGACATAAATGCCATATCACGTCCATCTTTCATCTTTTGAAGCATCGCGCCCTTTAAGTCAATTTCATCTATATGCTCATATATATATTCAATGCTATGATATTTTTCAATAAGGCTCATAGCCGTTTTTTCACCTATACCTTTAACACCCGGAATATTATCAGACGGATCACCCATAAGGGCTTTTATATCAATAAATTCTGTCGGTGTAACATGATAACGCTCCTTGACAGCTTTATCGTCATATATAATTGTTTCATTGTAACCAGACTTTGTAACGGTAAGGATTACCTTGGTTTTGTCGCTTGCAAGCTGCAAATCATCCTTATCTCCTGTAGCGATAAAGCAGCTTATCCCCTGTTCATCGCAAAGCCGCGCCACAGTGCCTATAATATCGTCCGCTTCATAGCCCTCTTTTTCAAGTATTGTCACACCCATAGCGCGGAGCACGTCTTTTGCAAGCGGCATCTGGGCGGCAAGTCCCTCAGGCATCGGCTTGCGCTGCGCTTTATAACCCTCATACTGCTTATGACGAAACGTCGGCGCTTTAACGTCAAACGCAGCGCAAATATAGTCCGGCTGCTGCTCGTTTATAAGCTTTAATAAAATATTTAAAAATCCATAAATCGCGTTTGTAGGTGTTCCATCTTTTGCGCTCAGGTATCTCACTCCGTAAAACGCGCGGTTTAATATACTGTTTGAATCAAGAATAAGTAATTTTTTCATGTTTAGCCCTTTCTGTGTTGACAAATAAACCGTAACCCCTCGAATATCATTCGTCCTAATTGCAAATAATTCGCATTTACATTAATTCTATTCCTATTATACCCATTTGTCAATACTTGTTCACAATTTATTAATAAAATCAACAATTTCTGTTTACATTTAATTCATACCAGTGTCAAAAGTATATTGTATGATATACTCATAGTCAAGGAAAACGCTATATAGAGTATTAATTTAAGTTATTTTGATAATAATGATATAAGGAGGCTATCATTTATGAAAAAATACCCTTATACAGAATCTACAGACTTAATTATTTACAACCAAAAGCCTAAAAAAGAAAAGAAACCAAAAATATTTTTGACAGCTGTATGCAGTGCGCTTGCGGCAAGCATATTCACAGCGGGAGTATTTTCCGCCGGAATGTATTTTTATAATAAGCGATCGGCGTCATCTCAGCTTGCACCGGTTTCTCGGATGCAAGCCGCAGTTTCCACGCCCGCTCCGCAGGGGTCTTCTTCTGACAGTTCGGCACAGCTTGCGGTTTACAACGGCAAAAAAGTTTTAACCGTTCCGGAGATTGCTTCTCAGGTAGGTCCAAGCGTAGTGGGTGTTATAAATAAAACGAAAATATCTTCAAAAAAATATTACGACCCGTTTACGGGAAGATATTTCTACTCCTCAGACCCATCGCAGGATGGGCAAACAGTTGAACAGGGCAGCGGAAGCGGTATTATATTCCAGTCAGACGGATACATCGTGACTAATCAACACGTCATAGAAGGCGCTTCTGAAATATCGGTTATTTTAAATACCGGCGAAGAATTTTCAGCGCAGCTTGTAGGACAGGATACGAAAACAGACCTTGCGGTTTTAAAAATAGATCCTGGCGAGACACAGATTACAGCTGCCGTTCTCGGTGATTCATCCACAGTTCAGGTTGGCGAAACCGCTGTTGCAATCGGTAATCCTATGGGACAAGAATTTTCGGGAAGTGTTACGGCGGGTATAATAAGCGCTGTAAACAGAACAATGACAATAGAAAACAGAACATATAACCTTTTGCAGACAGACGCTGCCATTAACTCAGGAAACTCAGGCGGAGCGTTAATTAATCAATACGGCGAGGTTATAGGTATTAACTCGGTTAAATTATCCACCACAGGCGTTGAAGGTATGGGTTTTGCCATAGCGATTTCAGAAGCAAAGCCTATTATAGACGATTTGATGTCGTCAGGATATGTCACCGGCAGACCGCTTGTAGGTATCAATATAAGAAATACAGATTACGGTCTGTTTATCAGCAGCGTTGTTGAAGGCAGCGGAGCAGCAGAAGCGGGACTTAAACCGTATGATATGATTCTTGAAGTAGACGGTCAGAAGGTTTCCACAACAGAGGAAGTCAACACAATCCGCGATAAGAAAAAAGCGGGAGATTATCTGACCTTCAAAATCCTCAGAGACGGCGAAACACTGGAAGTACAGGTTCGTCTTATGGAAGACAGTGAGGATAAAAATAACTAAGCTATTCAGTTTTAATTGGAGACTGCTGTAAAAGCAGTCAATACCATCCTTTTTTTCATATGCCCTTGCCTTTTATAAGGCAAGGGTCCCCCCAAAAGTTACAAATATTTTATATTTGTTTCTATAATACAATTACATCTTTTTAGTTGTGATACCCCCCCTATAAAACAAATCACTCCCCCCAGATGTATTTGTTTTAAACACCGCCCCCTCAGGGCGGTGTTTTTTATGCTGACA
>CAJUEZ010000060.1 GCA_910585485.1 uncultured Clostridia bacterium | reverse complement strand
GCCTATTCCCGCGACAGTAAATATAAATGCCAAAACTGTTACACATAGTCCGCATGTGATTTTGCACACTGTCTTGGGAAGTAGAATTAGAAGTTCGTCAATAATAATTCCTATTCCAAGATATGAAAAGAATACGAGCCTTAGTGGGATTCTGTCCGAGCCGAGCAGATAGTTCAGCGATACGCCTCCTACAAGCAGGACAATGCCTAATATAAGGAATTTGCAAGAGAAATTTCTCTTTTTGACAAAGAGAGCCGAAAACAATCCGAAAATTGCGGACAGGCATGCAATAATTCCTACCTTTAGGATTTTATGTCCGCCCAAAATAATCATCAACCCGTTTTTAAAACCGTGCTTTGTAATTGCGATTGAGTATTTTCCGAGAATATCTTTTAAGAACGCGCTAATACGCGTAGTATGCTCCCATATGTTTTGTTTGACGAATCCGCCGCGTGACTCAATCTCTCCGGAGTCTGAATTAAGAATATAGTAAAGACCTATGGCGGCGATTTGAGCAATGAGTATTATAAGAGGAATTAAATCTTTTTTTTCCTTGCAGCCGCACCATAACACAAAAAGCGTGAGTATAATATATATAACTATCGCCGGCTCATAAAAACTTACAGCAAACAATCCGAGAACAGAATATGATATTAAGCCTCTGATTTTCTTTGTTTTATAATAGTAATCAAGAGAGTATATCGCCGCGCCTATGAATAAAAGTGAATAAGCGACGCGTGTTGAGGCGGCGAGCCAATATGTCGCCTCTAAGCCAACAGGGAACAGACATACAACACACATTAAAAAGCCCGCGCCTGCGGCATTGTTTTTGCGAAGTGTTTTTATTATAAGAAATGCTCCGATAAGCAGCGCCGCCGTAACCAAAAGTTCGGCAATCCATAAATGCTTAAACAGGGGCGCGTTTATAAAACAGTCAACAAATCCCGCGGCGGGACGTATAGCAAACTTCTCATTAGGAATAGCAAATTGAGCGACTCTGGATGGAATCGTCGTATATAAATCGCCATACAGAAACCAATCGTCCATAACCGGTTTATATCCGCCTGTCAGAAAACGCTGTATAATCATCAGCAGACCAAGTGCGGCAGTCATGCCGCACTCAATAAAATTATTGCTTTTAGTCAGCTTTATCAGTCTGTTTCTTGCAGAAGCTATATTCATGATTATCCCCTCCGTGTTTATGTACTTATCAAATGATTAGTGGTATTATAAAAAACAGATGTTCGCGGTATGTCGGGCATCTGAATTTTATATGTAGGCATTATTCGTAAAGATGCTCGAGAATCTGAACAACCTCGGGTTTCGTCGGAACACGCGGATTCGTTGCTGTACAAGCGTCCGCTATAGCCTTTTCAGCCATAGAATCTATGGCATTAAAATATTCTGTTCTGTCAATGCCGCACTGAGAAATGGAAATAGGAATATTCATTTCCTTAAGCATAAACTGAATCCAGCTTACAAGAGCGCGGATTGTAGTTATTTCATTAAAGTTATTAACACCTAACAGCTTTGCCACGTTTACGTATTTTTCAACGCATTTGGGGTATTCCTTCTGACTCTTTGAGTGCTTGTTGATTCCGGAGTTATATTCTATAACGTGAGGAAGAAGCATAGCGTTTGAGCGTCCGTGAGGAATATGGAATTTCGCACCGACAGCGTGCGCTATACCGTGGTTAAGTCCCAACGATGCGCTGTTAAACGCGAGACCGGCCAAACATGATGCGACGTGCATTTTCTGACGCGCGTGAGAATCGTTGTTGTCAAGGTATGACCTAAGTAGAAAAGTACCGCATATTTCAATCGCTTTTTCAGCGAGCGCCGCGGAAAACTCGTTATTATTAATGCTGACATACGCTTCAATAGCGTGAGTAAGAACATCCATTCCTGTGTCCGCGGTAACGTTTGCGGGAACGCTTTTTACAAGATCCGCGTCCAAAATCGCTTCTGTGGGAAGCATGCTGTCCGAGACAAGCGGATACTTTATATCGTTTGAAGGGTCTGAAACTACCGCGAATGAGGTTACTTCAGAGCCTGTTCCGGACGTTGTGGGAATGGCAATCAGAGCAATATCTTTTTTTGTCGCTCTTGCGGCAAATTCACGAATTGATTTTGCGCTGTCAATAGCGCTGCCGCCGCCTATGGCTATAACAACATCAGGGTCATATTCAAGCATGGCTTTTACACCTATTGAAATTTTTTCTATAGGCGGGTCGGGAACAACATCTGAAAACACTTCAAATTCAGTGTATCCATCGTTTAATCTTATAGTAATCATTTGGAGCATTCCGCTTTTTGCGACAAATGGGTCTGTGATTATAAAAGCCTTTTTGTACGGCAAATCGGAAAGTCTGTCAAGAGCGTTGTCTCCAAAATAAATTTTTGTTCGTATATCGAAGCTTTTCATTTATTTCACCTCTGTTTGATTAATACAATTATTATACAATATTTAAACAAACATTACAAGAGTAAACAAAAAAATAATCCATAAAAATTAAACCGGGCGCTATTGCAATTTCTTTGTCTGTATGCTATAATATAGAACAGATTAGACAGACGAGATTAGTGAAACTGAAGGGACATACTGCTCACATTCAATGAAAACGAGCGTTTCTTGTATGTTTTCTCTATAAGTTTGAGAGGAGAATGGAATATCATGAAAGAATTATTGAAAAAGGTAACGGAAGGACAGAATCTTACACGGGCAGAAGCGGCGAAAGCGATGGATATAATGCTTGGAGACAAGGTTTCGCCCGCGTTGGTATCAGCGTTTTTGATTGCGCTGCGCATGAAAGGCGAAACAGTCGATGAAATTGTCGGCTGTACAGAGATGATGAAATCAAAAGGCGGAAGCGTAAAGATAAACACTGATGAATATATAGATTTTGTCGGAACCGGCGGAGATAACTCAAATACGTTTAACATATCCACGACTTCAATGTTTGTCTGCGCGGCAGCGGGAGTTACTATCGCGAAGCACGGCAACAGAGCGGCATCTTCAAGGAGCGGCTCGGCTGATTTGCTGGAGGCGCTGGGTGTGAATATAATGCTTGAGCCGGAGCAGGTTGAGGAATGTATCAATAACGTGGGAATTGGCTTCATGAACGCTCAGAAATTTCATAGGGCGATGAAAAATGTGGCGCCGATAAGAAAGGAACTGGGAGTACGCACAATTTTTAATATGCTTGGACCTCTCTCGAACCCGTCGGGAGCAACAAGGCAGGTAATAGGTGTGTTCAGCCGTGATAAAGTCAGCGTGTTCGCGAATGTAATGAAAGCGATGGGTGTTAAAAACGCTATGATTGTATGCGGAAATGACGGCATGGACGAGATTACTGTTACAGGGAAAACGTATGTAAATGAAATAAAAGACGGTAAAATTACAGAATATGAGATAGACCCTAAGGATTACGGTTTTGAGTATTCCAAAATCGAGGAGATTGCCGGCGGCAGCGGCAAGGATAACGCTGAAATTGCAAGAAAAATTTTTGCGGGTGAAAAAAGCGCGAGACGCAATGTGGTGGTGTTAAACAGCGCCGCGGGTATTTACATAGGCGGAAAAGTCAATTCGTACAGTGAAGCCGTAAAGCTTGCTGAAGATGTGATAGACAGCGGAACCGTTATGGAAAAGCTAAACGAATTTGCCGCTTTTACAAATAAGTTTTAATAGGGGGAAGATATGATACTTGATAAGCTTATCGAATCCTCCAGAGCGAGAGTGGAAAAATCAAAAGAGATACTTTCTCCGTCTCAGCTGCTTCGTGAATTGGAAAAAAGTGATTTAAAGAAGGCTGAATTTAAAAATGGTTTAGTGTCCCTTGACGGTGTTTCTGTTATAGCTGAAATAAAGAAAGCGTCACCCTCAAAAGGACTTATAAGAGAAGATTTTGACCATATGCGGATAGCTGAGGAATATTCAAAGTGTGACATTCAGGCAATGTCAGTTCTTACCGAACCTGAATATTTTAAAGGGGACATAAAATTTGTATCAGACATTAAAAAAGAATTTAGTGTCCCTGTACTTCGCAAGGATTTTACGGTTGATGAATATCAAATTTACGAGGCTAAGCTTTACGGAGCGGACGCGATACTGCTCATAATGGCAGCGCTTACGGATAGTGAGTATAAAAAATTTCATAAAACAGCTGAGGAACTTCATCTGGACGTATTGGTGGAAACGCATAATGAGGAAGAGGTGGAGCGTGCTGTGGAATATGGCAGTATAATAGGAATAAACAACAGAAATTTGCAGACTTTTGAAGAGGATATTACCACATGCGAAAAACTTTTGCCGCTCATACCAAAGGACAAAGTTAAGGTTGCCGAAAGCGCTGTAAGAACGCACGATGATTTTAAATATCTTCAAGCGTTGGGTTTTGACGCTGCGCTGATAGGCGAGGCTTTTATGCGTGAAAAAAATATAAAAGAGGCTGTTGATAAATTAAGATATGGAAATTAAAATCTGCGGTATACGACGCGATGAGGATATTGATATTATAAACAAATATAAGCCTGATTATATAGGCTTTATATTTGCAGAGAGTAAAAGACAGATTACCGTAATACAAGCGGCGCGGCTGTCGAAAAAACTTAGTGAGGGAATAAAAACCGTAGGTGTTTTTGTTAATGCTGACGCGAAGGAAGTAGAAGAAACCGCGATAACTGCCGGACTTTATGCTGTGCAGCTTCACGGAGACGAGGATGAAAAGTATATAAAAAATTTAAATGTTCCTTGTCAGGTGTGGAAAGCCGTAAGAGTGCGCGAGGGCAAAACGATTGACGATGTCGCGGGAGCGGACAGAATACTTTTGGATAAATATACTGAAAACGTATACGGCGGCAGTGGAACAACATTCGACTGGTCGAAAGCCGGCAGTATTAATACGGACAAACCTATTATACTGGCGGGAGGTCTTACAAGCGCCAATGTACGCGAGGGGATACGCATATTTAACCCGGCTTGCGTGGACGTTTCATCATCTGTTGAAACTGATGGCGCTAAGGATGAGAGAAAGGTAAAAGAATTTATAGATGTAGTGAGGAATGTGGAGAATGAACAGAATAGACGAGAGATTTAGCAAATTAAAAAAAGAAAATAAGAAAGCACTTATAACCTTTTTGACTATTGGCGACCCATGCGTTGAAGTAAGCGAAAAAGCTATTTTGACAATGCAGGAGGAAGGAGCGGATCTTATAGAATTGGGAGTACCGTTTTCCGACCCGTCTGCGGACGGTCCTACAATACAGCGCGCCGATGAGAGAGCGCTGATGCAGGGTGTAGATATTTTTGAAGTATTTTCGATGGTGGAAAGAATAAGGGATAAAGTAGAGATACCGATGGTCTTTCTCTTGTATTACAATGTTATCATACAGTATGGCGTTGAAAAGTTTTTTGAAAGATGCAAAAAAGCAGGAGTTGACGGACTCATTATTCCCGACCTACCGTATGAAGAGAGCGGGGAGATAAAGGAATACACAGAAAAATACGGAGTGTATCATATAAGTTTAGTGTCCCCGACATCTAAAGAGAGAATAAAAAGCATTGCTGAAAATTCGCATGGCTTTTTGTATTGTATATCGTCTCTCGGAGTAACGGGAGAAAAATCCTCGTTTACTACTAATTTTGAAGAATTTGTTTCCGGTATAAGGAAATATTCTGATATTCCCGCCTGTGTCGGATTCGGTATATCGAACGGCAAACATGTCAGGGAACTTACAAAGTATTTTGACGGTGTGATTGTAGGCAGCGCGGTTGTAAATGCTATAGCATCGGGAGACAGCGCTGAAGAAAGAATGGATAATCTGCGCGAAAAAATGAGAGATTTAAAATCAGGGCTGGAATAAATGCCCGCGAAAGAGGGAGTTTGAAATGAAATTAAGAAGAAGTATGTGCGCTGTTCTTTCCGGAGCGGTGCTCTTTGGAACAACGGCATTTGCCAAGGATAATATATACGCTTACAATAAATTTGTATCAACAATAATAGGAGCGCAGAATGGGTACTGTGATTTTTCAGCATCCTTTGCGGGACATGAAAGTGAATTTGACGATGTAAATGATTATTTTTCAGGACTTATATCAGCGTTTTATTCAGATATTGACGGCGATTACGATAACGAACTGGTGGCAGTTGATTCGCGCGGAGTGACAGTTTATCAGGCGGAGGAAAAGGGTGTGACGTTTTTAGGGTCGGTCGATGTTGATTTGATTGCTAATTTTGGTAACTCGCACGCGTACGTTTTTACTGTCCCTACAGAAGTGACGGGGAATAATAAAGAGTACATAGGAATTGAACTCAGAAAAGAAGTTGAAAATTCATATGCGATGTACTTGTATGATTTAAATCCTGATACAGATGAATTTAAAATGATTTTCTCTGCAAAATCAGAATCGAATGAAGACGGAACTGAACAGAATGTGTGGGCTAACAATAAAACGTATTATTCTTATACAAACGGAGGAGGGATACAGTCCTCTATAAATCCGGGGAATTATGAAAGCTGGGACGCTGCCGCTTGGGAGGCGGTGCGTAATGCGGCAAACTTGACGTCTGAATCAGGAACTCATGAAGAGGGTTCATTTAAATATGATGGATTCAAAAAGGGCACAACAAAAACAAAAACGCATGTAAGCGCTACAGGTCTTCGGCTGACGGATAAGCCGGTTGTTATTTTTGAGGACGATAGTCAGCTTGCGTCTCTTGCGGTAAAGCCTGATATAGTAACAGTAACTATTGATGGACAGACGCTTCAGTTCCCGACTCAGGACCCTGTTATAGAGGGAGAGGGTACAACGCTTGTTCCTATGCGTACAATATTTGAGGCGCTTGGAGCGGATGTTGAGTGGAAAGAAGAAGACGGCGTTCAGACAATAGTCGCAACTACGGAAGATAAAACTATAAATATGACAATAAACAGCAGAGAATTTTTTGTGAATGGTATTCAGAGAGAGCTGGATGTTCCGGCTAAGCTTATGAATGACAAAACGATGGTGCCGCTGCGCGCGGTAAGCGAATCGCTGGGATGCAGTGTTATTTGGAATCAGGACACAAAAACTGTAATAATACAGTCTGTAGCAGAACTAAGAGGAGGGAAGGATGATGTCTAATATATGGCATGACATAAATCCTAAAAGGATTTCACCGGAAAGATTTATGGCGGTAATCGAAATACCGAAGGGTGTAAAAAATAAGTATGAAATGGATAAGGAAACTGGACTTTTGCGTCTTGACAGAGTTCTTTATACATCTACTCATTATCCGGCAAACTATGGCTTTATCCCGCGTACTTACGCGGCTGATAATGACCCTCTTGACGTGCTTGTAATTTGTCAAGAATCTATAGTATCAATGACTCTTGTGGAATGTTATCCGATAGGAGTTATGAAAATGATTGATGATGACCAGGTTGACGAGAAAATTATCGCGATTCCTTTTAATGACCCGTCATATGCTGGATATAGTGATATTTCTCAGCTTCCCAGGCATACTTTTGATGAAATATCCCATTTCTTCAGGGTGTATAAATCGCTTGAGGGCAAGGAAACCGTTGTAAATGAAGTGCTTGGACCGGAAGAGGCGAAAGAGGTTATAAAGAATTGCATAGCTAAGTATAAGGATACTTATTGCTGATTTTGAAGAAAAAAACGAGATTGTGTAAGATGTTGTGAAATAATTGCGGATATAGGGCATAGACTGTTGATATTTACAAAAATTGCTTGACAACTATGATTTTACATGATATACTACGTTTTGTACTTTATATCATTGAGGAAAAATGCGATGGTGTTTGGAATGGACGAGAAGAATCTTGAAAATTTAGCTGACGAGCAGCTTGTAAAAATCGCGCAGAGCGGAGATAACGAAGCGCTTGAAGCGATATTGTCGAGATATAAAAATCTTGTTTATGCCAAATCAAAGCCGTATTTTCTTGCCGGCGCTGATGATGATGATATTATACAGGAAGGATTTATCGGACTGTATAAAGCAGTTAAGGACTTTGACGGAGATAGGTTTCCGTTTTTTAAAGTCTTTGCTGGAGTATGTGTCACCCGACACATAATAACCGCTGTCAAGGCGGCGTCAAGAAAAAAGCATCAGCCATTAAACTCTTATGTATCACTTGATAAGAATACTTATGATGATGACAGCGACACAACCTTGCTTGACGTCATGGCATTCAATGAGCTTCAAGACCCTGAGGCCATATTAATTGACCGTGAGAGAATTGATGGTATGGAGTATAAAATCAATAAAGTGCTGAGCAAACTGGAAATGGAAGTTCTGATATGTTATCTGAGTGATATGACTTATCAGGAAATCGCGGACAAGCTGGGAAAAGATACGAAGTCGGTGGATAACGCTATGCAGCGTATCAAGAAAAAGCTTGAAATCGCTTTTTATAACAGTTAAGTAAAGTATTTATTGAAAGAATATTAATAGACACGACCAAAGTGAGGTAAAAAAATGTACGAAGACAAGACTTTAGTATGTAAGGACTGCGGCGAAGAATTTATTTTTACAGCAGGCGAACAGGAATTTTATGCGGAAAAGGGATTCGAGAATGAACCTCTTCGCTGCAAGGATTGCCGTCAGGCGAGAAAGAACAACCTACGTCAGCATAAGGAAATGTTTGAGATAGTATGTGCTGAATGCGGCAAGGTTGATAAAGTTCCTTTCGAGCCGAGAAATGATAAGCCTGTATATTGCAGTGAGTGTTTTGCAAATCATCAAAATGCGTAATTGCAGGATTCAGTCCTCGTGAATAATTGTCTTTCGGACAGTTTTTCATAGAAAATGAAACGGATGAGCGTTGCTTATCCGTTTTTGTTATACAAAAAAATGGATGCCGAAGCATCCATTTTTTTCGTATTTTCTCGTACAATTAGCCAACGATTGTTTCAACGTAAGCTTTAATCTTGTCGCACTTAGCGTTAGCGAAGAATAAATCTTTGAACTGCTTACCCGCAATAGCGCCCTTAACAAGTTCCTGATCAAGATTAGGAAGAATGTCAAGCAAATCTCTGTGAGTAATCTTCTTAACTTCGTTAAGAATCTTAGCGTTTCTCTGCTCAGGAACTGCTCTTTCCTTAGGATAGCCGCCGCCCCATTCTTCAACAAACAGTTTTTCGAATACATACTGAAGATTAAGTTCAGCGCCCCAACCCCAGCCTTTAGCGAAAGGAAGAGCGATACAGTTACCGTTGTTAACCTGTGTGAACTGGTAAGCGTCTGTCGGGTCTACAACGTGACCGCAAAGCACGCCCGGGAATGCGTTACAAGCAAGACAAGCGCCTTCGCCTGTGCCGCAGCCTGTGATAACAAGATCAGCAGCGCCCGAATTTAAAAGTATAGCCGCAAGAATACCAATCTGAACGTATGTCAGCTGTTCAGCGTCTTCTGCCGAATACATACCGTAGTTAAACACCTCGTGACCTAAAGGCTCAACAACCCTTTTTAAAGTTTCAAGGATAATCGCATTCTTGGCAGCCTGACTGTTTTCGTTAATTAAAGCAATTTTCATTTGGTATAAACCTTCTTTCTTTTATATTTACTTATATATTATAACAAAATTATGTCAGTATTGCAACACATAAATAAAAAATTAATAAATTGTTGATGTAGGATTACAATAGAAATGTTACAGTAAGGTAAAAAAATATACGGAAACCTA
>CAJUEZ010000059.1 GCA_910585485.1 uncultured Clostridia bacterium | reverse complement strand
GTAATCTAAAATATATAATATAGATTACCATCTACTAATAGGAGAAATATGAGGGGTAAAACGGAACTGTTTTTGAAAAAATTTTTAAAATTTATATAATTTTTTGCGGAGGTGATACAAGACGCTTTACAACAGGGAATTTGACGAGGAACAGGAAAAACTAAATAGAGAAATAGAAATTGAAAATCAAGCGGCAGCTTTAGCCGCTGATAAATATATAGAGGAAAATCCAAAGAATAAAAAACTAAAACGCGAATTACGCGCTGAAGCCTTACGAATAATAGAGGACTCGGCGAGAACACAAGAGGAATTTGAGGAAGTTGTCAGATGGTATGACAGGCTTGACGCTAACCGAGAACGCAAGGAACGCTACCACGAAATAAGCCGCGGCGATAATGTTCCGCTTGACTATAACGCTGATGAAAACGGTGTTTGTTTTCCTCGAAGCATTAACAAATACTTATGGAAACAAATACAAAAGGGCGAATTTGACGAAGCAATATATGATTGTCCTCACGAGCTACAAGACTTGATTACAGAGCCGTATATAGCGGAAATCATAGGCGAATTGACAGCGGAACAAAAGGAAGTCCTATTCTATTACATAGTCAAGGGATATAGTACATCAAGGATTGCCTGCATACGAGGTCAGACAGACAGGAATATCCGAAAAGTCAAAAATACGACTTTAAATCGAATACGGAAAAAGATATATGATTATTTAATATCTAATACGGAACATAGTATGACAAAACAAGAGAAATTATTTGTTGAAAATTATCGGAATATGATTGACAATGACAAATAATAGTAGTAATATAGATATTATAGAACAGATTACAGAAAAATGAGGTTTATTTTGTTATGGAAAATATTTTTAAAAGGGCAAGTTCAAATTGGGTGAAATACAGTGAATATATATTAGCCGAAGCAGACAATGGTGTTTGGTATGTTATGCCTGCGCCTGACGCAAAGGTTAAAATATATAACATTCTCGAAAATTACGAAACAATGGTAATTGATGCGCTGAATGTCGGTTTAACTTGTATGAACAGCGAAAAGACAGACGAGGACAAGGAACAGGCGATTTTCAGTTTTATTTCAAATTATGGCTTGCTTGGTCTTATGACAGCTTTACCTACCACTCCGCAATTTATGAATTATGACGCTGTTTACTTGAATAAAAATCAATATATCAAAGAGGAAACAATGCAGACGGAGGAATATTTAAAATTGTTCTTTCCGTTTAAAATGCCTAATATAAACAAACGCAAAGATGGTGTGTCTTGGACAGTCGGCGGCGATAAAGATATGATGGCTCTTGCTCTTACAATGGATAAACGACCTATGGCGGTCAATATGGGATTTCAAAAAGAGTATGCCGAGCGTTACGATTGGATAGTAAAACAGTTTAAAGATTGGGCGTTCACATTCTTTACAAGTATATTGTATTATGAGGATTTTGACAGTCTTGACGATACAACAAAAAATCTGTATAGACAGTCTATGGCAGCTTTTGACGGTATCGCTCCGACTTACCACATTGAATTGCTTGACACTCCGACTATGGTATGGGACTTTCATTCGCTGTTACTTGGTATTCAGATGATGTTCAGCTTTATGCTTGTAAATGATAAAAATCCGCTCCGAATATGCAAACACTGTAACACGGTATTCAAGGCAAGCAGACCGAGTGCGGTATTTTGCAGTCCACAATGTAAGAATAGGTATAATGTGTATAAGAGCAGAAAAAGGGATAAAACAGTATAACAAACACTATCACATTAGAATTTTGTTTGTATTTAATGGCAAAGTTTTTTGATTATATAAGATAAATTTTTAACAAAACTTTAACATTTGTATGATATACTTATGGAAACATAATTCACCAAAAGGAGAAAAACACAGTGGAACAGAAAAATATATCGTCTATACATAGAACAGGAATTTTAATCACACTGCTTGCGGCAGCCTTTATGACCGCAATGTCAACCACAGTAACAGGTAATATGATACCTAATTTCATCGAATATTTCGGAGTATCATCAACCCTTGCGCAATGGCTAACGAGCGGAGCAACCTTAATTTCGGGCATTATGATACCGATTACGGCGTTTCTGATAAAACGAACGGCAAATAAAAAATATTTTCTGTCGGCAATGACTGCATTTGCCATAGGCTCGCTCGGAGCGTTTTTAGCTCCGACATTTTCAATGCTACTAATCAGCAGATTGGTACAGGCAATAGGCTGCGGAATGATGCTCTCATTTGCGCAGATTATTCTTTTGGATATTTATCCGAAAGAACAGCACGGCACTGTTATGGCAGGATATTCTATGGCGGCAACTCTATCCTCCATTGTGGGACCGACGTATGCCGGACTTATTATGGACGCTTTTACTTGGCGCGGTGTATTCGCTTCGCTCTTTGGAATTGCAATTCTGCTTATTATCTGCGGAATTATATTTATGAGAAATGTTACTGCTAAGGAAAAGGCAGATTTAAACCTGCTGTATGTAACTTTGTCCTCGCTCGGTTTTGCGTCCTTGCTTATCGGTGTGAGCAATATAAGCAGCGGCAGTATTTTACATATTAAAAGCGGCGGACTAATGCTTGTAGGAATTATATTTTTGATTGTATTTTGCGTACTGCAAATGAAATCCGACAAGCCTATGCTTAATTTGCGGGTATTTAAGTATTCCTCATTCCGTATCGCTGTGCTTTTAAGTCTTTGTATGTATTTAATATGTATGGGTAATGCTATGATTTTACCTATATTTACAAAATCAATCTGCGGATATTCAGACACAGCCTACGGTCTTGCCACGATTGTTGGTTCGGTGCTATCAGCTGTTGCAGGGATTTGTTCCGGCAGAATTTTTGATAAAATGGGAGCAAAGCCTATGTTTATCGGTGGAATTATTCTGTTTGCCGCATTTTCCGTTATGGGTACGTTCTTTACGGAAAACACGGGGATTGTGTATATCGCCTCCGCTTTTGCGTTTCAGAGTATCGCCATGTCAATGATGAACTCCCCCGCTACAACTATGGCGCTTAGTAATCTTGCAGGCAAGGAACGCATTGACGGAAGCGCGATTTTTAACACACTCCGCCAGATTTCAAGTTCATTAGCGTCTACAACCGCTGTACTTATTTACTCGCTTATAGGTATAAGCAACAGTGAAATGTCGGCTATTCACGGCGTATATATCTATTTTGGGATTGTAACGCTCGCAGTTATCGTACTTGTATTTATGTATATTAAATCAGAAAAAAACTCTAAATAAACTAAGACTATAATCTAAAAATGGGGAACAAAAGTGTTGTTCCTCATTTTTTTATATCTCCTATCTTTACGGCTGACAGTTGCCACAAGGTGAATATCCTGCGTTTATAGCGTCCGCGCGGCTTGTAAACTCAATGCGGTTTTTCTCTGCCGGAAGTGTATAACAATCAGGTCTATGTAGTTTTTTCGAGTTCTTATTGCCAATGTACGTTCCCTCATCATATTCTATCGCTGTTTCATTCGTCTGTATATTTTCATTTCTTGCAGTAGTAACGGTTATGTTCTCGCCATCACTGCTCATAATTATATCGCCCTGCAAGTCTGTCCTATACACTTTTACATCTGCGTCCCTCAGACGGCTTAAAACGTCGTTTGTCGGGTGTCCGTAGGAATTACCCTTACCAACCGAAATAACGGCATATTCAGGCATTACCTCACGCAAGAATGTATATGATGTTGAAGTATCCGAGCCGTGATGTCCGACTTTGAGTACGTCAGCTTTTATATTTTTATTCAACAGTGTTTTTTCTTCCTCACGTTCCGCGTCGCCTGTGAATAGAAAAGACTTGTTTCCGTGTGTAACCTTTAAAACTATTGATGTGTTATTAAGATTATCCGCACTTGTGGGCGCGGCAAGTATTTCTACCGTTGCGCTGCCAAGCGGAAAACGCTCATAATTTTCAGGGTGCATTATTTCTGTATTTGTATCAGCGACCTTTCGTTTAAAGTTCTGATATGCATTGCTGTCCGACTCTGTAACAGGAGCATAGACTGCTCCGACAGGCATTACGGACAGCGGAGCGGATAAACCGCCGACGTGGTCTTCGTGTGAGTGAGTACATACCATACAATCTATATGCTCAATATTCAGTTTTTTAAGATAAGCGACAATTAAGCTGCTGTCTGCAACATTACCGCCATCAATAAGCATTACATCATCACCGCATTGTAACAGTGCTGCGTCTGCCTGTCCGACATCTATAAAATGTACGGTCAATTCTGAAATAGGCTGCTTAGTAGGCTCTGCGGTTATAACGGGTGTAGGCTCAATAGTAGGCGATTTAGTTGTAGGCTCTGCCGTACAGCCTGTCAATACACATACGATACTTAGTAATAGAGAAAGTATTATATTCTTTTTCATAATCAAATTGTCCTTTCCATAATTCAAATCCGAAATTACTACAATCAAGTAATAAATTAAATTGATTATACCATACAAATATAATAAAGTAAACATATTTTACTACAAACTTCGAGTATTATGCTGTCTACGACAAGTTATAATTATTATCTAAATCTTTTATAATATAGTTACTATATTGTTTAGAGGAAGTAGTTTTTATGAATAAATCAGATAAGAGAAATCCTGTTAATATTAAAATTGGTGAGAGAATAAAATATTATCGTCAAAAAGCCGGTTTGACACAAGAAGAAGTTGCAGAACAAATCGGACTTACTCAAAAGCATATTTCAAGAATTGAAAGTGGCTATCATAGTTCGCTTTTCATCACAATAATGGATATTGCAAAGTCTGTTAATGTTCCCATTGACGCATTTACAGAAAATATAGATGAAAATTCTAATTCTGCAATAATCAATACAATAATTGCAGAAATATCTGATATGGATAAAACTCAACTTGAAATGCTGAAAGATAACATTGAAACAATAAAAAGATATAGTGTAAAATAAACTATAAAAAATAGCGGCATATAAGCCGCTATTTTTAAATAGTCAATTTCTGATACATTTTCATCAATTCCGCAACGCACGCGCTTTCTGTCATAGTTTTAACGTCAAAGCCATATGCCTGCATTACAGCGCGGTCATTCGCTTGATGTGCCTTGCGTAATTCAGGCGGCATAGTAAGCTCGTCATATAAATCCGCTAAACTGCTATCAGGGTACAATGCTCTTGCGTCAAGTATTGCTTGTGCTGTCTGCTCGATTTTCTGCTTTTGTTCGTCTGTCGGACTGCACCACGGAAAATTATTATAAACAATATCCTTTGAATATCTGTACCGCATTTCTAATCTTCCGCATACTGCTCTCGTCCACGACATATGAACATTGGAGGTTAAAACTCCAAAGTAGTATAGCGTTGCGTTTGGTATTACAAATACAAGGTCGCTACAAAGATTATCAGGTGTCATAAAGCCCATCGGTATATATCGTCTGCGTTCTGATGATACCTTTGGAATAATAACATAATTACTATCGGGAATTGTTGATGTTCCGAATTGTAACGGAAATTCAGACATTTTCTTTGTAGACGCTCTTGAGCTTTCATAACGGAATTGTCGTACTGCTTCTACGCGTTTCATACATTCAGGCATTTTCCGTAATTCGTTAGGAGGGCAATTTCCCAACCATAGACAATAACGCGGCTTTCTGTTTATAAATTCCTGTGAGCCATACCAAGTCATAAACCATTTTTCAGATAAAGGCTCTTTCTTTATAAACTCTTGCATTTCTTCTTCTGTAAAAAGATAATTGCCACCGTCTAATGGCATATTTCCTATTCTAATTTCAGGTACTTCACAAATAGGCTTGTTTCTGCTTTCGATAAACACATTATCAGCGTCAATCAGATAACCGTTTATATTTTTTGCAATCTGCACCCTGTCAGACGAATAAATAACCTTGTCTTTACTATTCGGCGCAACGCTGAAGCCGATAATAACACAATGGACTTGTGCCTTTATACTTGCCTCGCTGTCCCACCTGAATGTCCTGTGAGCAAAATCAATATGCGCTCCACTTTCAAAAAGAGGTTTCCACAAATTCGCCACGCTTTCGCCCTGTGATACTGAATTTGTTGATACAAGGGCAGAACGGATATTTGTATTCTGCATAAGGTCAACGGCTTTTTTATACCAACAGCACACAAAATCAAGATTACCTGCGTTTTTCCAATCTGTAAGAACGGATAGTAAATCATCTTTTTGCGGTTTGCTCATAAATCTTGCGCCTACAAACGGCGGATTTCCCATAATATAATTTAATTCGTGCTTCGGTATAACACTTTCCCAATCAAGCCTTAACGCATTGCCCTCTGTAATATTTGCGTATGATTTCAGCGGAAGAAAATCAAGATTTGTATGCACTATGCTCTCCGTTTCTTTCATCATCTGACTTTCCGCAATCCATAAAGCCGTCTTTGCTACCGTTACCGCAAAATCGTTGATTTCTATTCCGTAAAACTGACCGATTGACACCTTTATAACATTTCCTACGTCAAGTGTTATTTGTCCCTGCTGTATTTCTTCAATAGCCTTGTTTTCTAATCGTCTTAATGATATGTATGTTTCGGTTAAAAAGTTTCCGCTTCCGCACGCGGGGTCTAAAAATTTCAGTTTTGACAGCTTATTGGTAAAGGCTTCAAGCTGTTTATTTCGTGTTTTAATTGTTTTAACCGATAAAATACTGTCAAGTTCATTTTTCAAATCGTCCAAAAATAAAGGATTGATAACCTTATGTATATTTTCAATGCTTGTGTAGTGCATACCGCCGGAGCGTCTTGTTTCAGGGTTTAATGTACTTTCAAACACCGCGCCGAAAATAGTCGGTGATATTCCGCTCCAATCAAAGTCCTCGCTTGCTTTTCTCAAAAGCAAGTCCTTTAATTCCTCTGTAAAAGGCGGTATTTCTATTTCCTCATCGGCAAACAAGCCGCCGTTTACATACGGAAATTCTGCTAAAATCGGATTGTCTATGGCTAAATATTTATCCCTCTTTTCCTCGGGTGTATCAAGTATTTTGAATAGCTTTATCAATGCTTCACGAATACTCTTTACAGGAATATCTTTCAAATAATCGTGGAAAAGCATATGTTTTCCGAAAATATCCGCGTCCTCCGCATACAGACAGAACACAAGCCGGACGCAAAGAGCGTTAAGGCTTTTTAACGAATTTTCGTCAGGCGATATATACTGTGCAAGCAGTTTATCGTACAAAATGCCGACAATATTTCCTGCCTGTATGGATATTTCCATTTCTTGCTTTAACAGTTCGCTTTCTGTATCTACAAGGAAGTTAAGACGATAATATTCTTTCGGTAAATTTTCTAAAAGTATGCTGTCAGGCTCGCCTGTCGGGTTTTCCATATCATATATTAAAAACTCGCTGAAATTTGATACCACAATAAAACGAGGGTGCTTTGAAACGGGTAACTCCGTTACATACCGCTTCGCTTGCTGAAACGGCGTTAAAAGCGTTCCGTCCGATTGCTTAATAGGCTTTCGTAAATCTTTACCCTTGCTTTTCTGCTCAATAAGCACGCGCGAGGTCGGAATATAACCGTCGATAAAACTTGTATGGTCAAGCATTACCTTATCTTCAAAAGTTATAAACTGTTCAGGGTGTTCAACTCCTAAAACATCACGCAATAAAGACAGCCAAAATGACTGACTTTCGCCCTTTTCATATCCTCTGTCTTTCCAATATTCCGCAAATTCTTTCGCGGCTGTCTTTTGTTCCTTGTCTGTCATAAGTCGGTAGTCCTTTCGATAATCTAATACATATTATACCATATTCGACTTTTTATATCAATATCAAACAAAAAAATAGAACGCAACCGCTTTATCGGCTGCGTTCTGCTTAAAAATTACGTTGCAATAATTGAGCGTTTTTTATTTTTGAGCTTGCAATAACAATTTTCTTGCTACTGTAAATTCCGCACTGTCAACAGGTGGAACATTCCAATAACAAAAATCGCCTACCATATCAATATCGGGATTGAATGACGCGTCAGCGGCTTTATATATTTTTATCCTCGCTTCGTCATAGGCTGTGTTATAGTCTTTTCCGTTCTGTACTTCAATAATCAAGTCTGCAAGCAGTACCTTTAATTTTTCTTCGGTTTGTATGTAGTAATCGGGGCGCAATATTAAATCTCGATAGTAACGGATTGCGTTCTGTGCGATAGGTGATAGTATTCCGTAACCGTTGCCGTTTGTCTGATTTGCTATAACTGCCTTTCTTATTCTTGTATTTGCATATCCTGCGGCTAACGCATAGCCGAGCTTGTCCGATTGTACCTCGTCAAGAATATCGCCGATTAAATTTTCAACAATTTGTGTCTGTTCCTCTGTTGCATTAAGCGGTGTTGTTTCTCTTGGAATATTCGCCGCATTTGCTGTAATGCTTGATAACATTAAAATAGCTGTGATAATATATGTAGTAATCTTTTTCATATTCTCGCCTCCCAACCGTAAACTATCTCTGATATAACAATTTCCTCTGCCGTGTGTTTGAAGTAATTCATTAGTCCAACCCATTTCATTTGGTCGGTTGATTTTAATTCTTCGGTTATGCCTGACCTCGCCGCTAAATCTTTAACGAGCCTGTCCACCATATCCTTTGCTTGTGTGTCGATTTCTTCAAGATATTCAAGTAATGTTCCGTCCATCAGCTTTGTAGTATATACACTCGGACGGTATTCCTTTAAAAATTTTCTGTGAAGTCTGCCATATTTGCCGATATTGTACTGTTTGTTTGGTACAGTTAGCGCGGGGATATAGTAATCACCGACTTTTACATATTCGATTTTCATTTGCGTTTCTCCTCTCTTTGTGGTATAGTAGTTATAAAATAGGTTTGTTTGTGAAAAGGTTGATTTTCACCGCCTTTCGGTATATATAACTACCGTTCAATTTGCCACAAATGAGCCGCAGCCATATATATGTATTAGGTGAATTTAAGTGGTCTATCAAATTCACCCTTTACATTATATAGCTTGACACAACATTCATATGAGTTTCAGGGATATATTCACCATATTGAGAATATGTATTTATATAATACACTCCATTTATATATGACATATCGCTGACATAATCTCCGGAATATGATTTTAAAACATTAAAATTCTTATCCAATAAAATAATATTATCATCTCTAGTCACATAATTAAGACCATGACGTATACAATTTTTTCTCCTAATCATATATCCATCATTCGTTTCAATAACTTGTGAAGTGGGTCGATTACTTGAACTTACTAAACTGTCCAGAAATTCGTAATTACTATCGGTGACTGCATTCCTCCAGTTGACTTTATCTTTTGAATATGTGACTTCCCATGCCGATGTATTGTGTGCAGAACTATCATAATATACTGAAAAATACCCTTGTCCCGTATATACAACTCTATCTTTAGGGTCGATTCTTTCATGTTCAAAATCAATAGCATATGTATCATTGGCGTGGATAATTCCAATCATCATCGTAATCATGCAAATTATTAACAATATGCACGGGGTGTTTTTCTCCATCTTGCCCAACAATTTCTCCATAATCTTTCTCTCCTTCATAGATTTTAAAACAATTTCTCATACTACCGTCATTCGCTGTGAATAAACCTGTTTTCATCTTATATTCTATCTCTTGGTTGGGTTCTAACACAATCATACAACATTACACGGTCAATGTCAAGGAAAGGAAATCCGTATG
>CAJUEZ010000058.1 GCA_910585485.1 uncultured Clostridia bacterium | reverse complement strand
AGCCGTCACGGTTTTTGAGCATGTTCATAACCGCGTCCTTTACAAGCGGGTTACGGAACGCTGTCGCGATAAACTTACCGCTTCCCTCAGGCTCGTCACCACCCGAAAAACCGCCCGGTATCATTACAATCTGTGAGTTATTTATTCTCTTTTCCATTTCGCGCATTGAATACGCAACATCATCAGCCGTAAGGTTTCTTACAACAAATACGTCCGCGACACCGCCCGCTTTTTCAAATACGCGCGCGGTATCATATTCGCAGTTCGTACCCGGGAAAACAGGAATAAATATTCTCGGCTTTGCAAATTTCTCAGTCGCAACCGTAATATTTATCTTGTCATAGCTGTAGGTTTCAGGCTCGGAAGTGAAATTACCCGCCTTTGTCGGGAATACCTTTTCAAGCGGTGTTTTCCATGCGCGAACAGCCTCGTCAAGCGGAATTTCCACACTGCCGATTTTAAAGCTGTTTCCACCCGTTACGCCGACAGTAACCTCGCCGTCTATATCGTCCTCAACTTCAAGAACGATTGAGCCAAGCGGAGCGTTAAACAGCATATCATTAGTTATATCCTTATCAAATTCAACACCAATCATATTACCAAATGCCATTTTTGACACTGTCTCAGCCAATCCATAGCCTTTCACTACACTTGCCGATAATGCTTTTCCATCTGCAATAAGCGTATGTACCTTGTCATACATCTGCTTTAGCGCGTCAAAATCGGGCAGGTCGTTTTCATCACGTTTAACCGTGAACATAACAAGCCTTGAGCCTGATTTTTTAATTTCCTGTGATACAACCTTATCCGCCTTAACCGGCGCAACTGCGAATGATGTCAAAGTCGGCGGCACGTCAAGTTCATTGAAGCTTCCGCTCATTGAGTCCTTACCGCCGATTGCGGCAATACCCAATTCAAGCTGTGTTCTGTACGCCCCCAAAAGCGCCGAGAACGGCTTACCCCAACGTTTCGGGTCAGTACCCAAACGCTCAAAATATTCCTGGAATGTCAGATAAATCTTTTTATAGTCCGCACCCAAAGCAACTGCCTTTGAAACAGACTCTACTATTGCGTATACCGCACCGTGGTACGGACTCCAACTTGACAAATTAGGATTATAGCCAAACGTCATGACAGTTGCCGTGTTTGTTTCACCGCCAAGTACAGGCACTTTCGCTGCCATACCATCTGACGGAGTAAGCTGATACTTACCACCAAACGGCATAAGCACGCTATTTGCTCCGATTGTACTATCAAACTTCTCACAAAGTCCCTTTTGTGAGCAGACATTCAAGTCAGACAGCGTTTCAAGCCACTTTGCCTTAACGTCTGTCACCTCTTCTCTCTTAAAGAAGGTATTTTCACTGTCGGGAAGCACAACCTCAATATCTGTATTCTTTGTCGCGCCGTTTGTGTTTAGAAAATCGCGTGAAATGTCACAGATTGTCTTTCCGCGCCAATTCATAACAAGTCTGTTCTCGTCAGTTACCACGGCTACCTTAGTCGCTTCCAGATTTTCCGCATTTGAATATTCAATAAATTTGTCCGCGTCCTCCGCGCGTACTACGACAGCCATTCTCTCCTGCGACTCGCTTATCGCAAGTTCAGTGCCGTCAAGTCCCTCGTACTTTTTAGGTACTTTGTCCAAATCTATTACAAGTCCGTCCGCCAACTCGCCGATTGCGACAGACACACCGCCCGCGCCGAAGTCATTACAGCGTTTTATAAGCGTTGTGACCTTTTCGTCACGGAAAAGTCTCTGTATTTTTCTCTCAACGGGCGGATTACCTTTCTGAACCTCACTTCCGCAGGTCAAAACGCTCTTTTCGTCATGCGCCTTTGACGAGCCTGTCGCGCCGCCGATACCGTCGCGTCCCGTGCGTCCGCCGAGAAGAATGATAACATCTCCCTTAGACGGAACTTCGCGGATAACATTCTTCTTTGGAGCGGCGCCGATTACCGCGCCGATTTCCATTCTCTTTGCAACATAACCCTCATGGTAAATCTCCTGCACCTGTCCCGTTGCAAGACCAATCTGGTTGCCGTAGGAACTGTATCCTGAGGACGCGCCCTTTGTAATTTTTCTCTGCATTAATTTTCCCGCGTGCGTATCACTAAGCGACACTCTCGGGTCGCCGCTTCCTGTGACGCGCATTGCCTGATATACATAGCTTCTGCCTGAAAGCGGGTCGCGGATTGCTCCGCCAAGACACGTTGCCGCGCCGCCGAACGGCTCAATTTCAGTCGGGTGATTATGCGTTTCATTTTTAAACATTATAAGCCAATCCTCGTCTTTGCCGTCAACATCAACAGGCACAACGATTGAGCATGCGTTAATTTCCTCCGACTCGTCAATTTCCTTTAAAAGACCCTTTTTCTTCAGTTGTTTTACGATAATAGTAGCCATATTCATAAGGCAAGTGTCGCGGTCAGGCGCATAAAGATTTGCCTTTGCTTTTTTATATTCCTCATAGGAAGCAGAAATAACATCGGCATATTTACCGCTGTTAATTGTAACATTATTGATTTTTGTTGAAAAAGTAGTATGACGGCAATGGTCTGACCAATATGTGTCAATCATTCGAAGTTCCGTAACGGTCGGATTGCGCTTTTCCGTTGATTTAAAATATTCCTGACAGAATGCCAAATCGTCCATATCCATCGCAAATCCCATTGCGCCAAGGAATTCCTGCATAGCGGTCTTGTCCATATCAATGAAACCGTCAACAACAGCTACATCATCCGGAATAACGTGTTCCATATCCAGCGATTGCGGTTTCTCCAAAAGCGCCTCTCTCGCCTCAACCGGGTTTATAAGATATTTCTTAGCTTTTTCAAGTTCCTCTTGGCTGACCTCTCCTATAAGCACGTAAACCTTTGCGCTCCTTACTCTCGGACGTTCCTTTTCCGTAAGAATGGAAATACATTCCTCGGCAGATGCTGCGCGCTGGTCAAACTGACCCGGAAGATACTCAACCGCGAACACCTTTCCCTCGCTTATATCAATCGTTTCGTCATAGGCATAATCGACAGGCGGTTCTGAAAAAATCAGATTTCTTGCCTTTTTATACTCCTCATCCGATATTCCCTCGACGTCATAACGGTTTATAAGACGTACCTCACGAAGTCCTGAAAGCGACAGATTTTCCCTTAAATCTTCCAAAATACTCTGTGCCTCAACGTCAAAGCCACGCTTTTTTTCAACATAAATTCTTCTCACGTTTTCCATACTTCTGCTCCTTTTTTATCTAATAAAATCAATATGTAATCATTTTACCATAAAATCAATGATTTATCAATATTATCAGACAAGAAATACCACAATTTTTTTCAAAAAAAGGCTTGACAATTTATTTTCACCGTGCTATAATACAAAACAAGTAATGCGGGAGTGGCTCAGTGGTAGAGCGTCACCTTGCCAAGGTGAACGTCGCGAGTTCGAATCTCGTCTTCCGCTCCATTTCGGAACAAGTTTCGCTTGTTCCGATTTTTTTATGATTTTTACTTGTTTTTAAATATGTCACCAAGTTCTTCAATGTCACTATCACTCACACCTGCATAGCCGATTATAATTGCATTGCTTTGCTTTCCTCTTTCAAAATAGTAGGTATCCATATCATAAAGACGTATTCCCCTATCACGTGCAGTCTTGATAATTTCCTTTGCACTCGGAGTTTTTACGACAATATGAAGTCCCGCGCGTTCACCCGTTATTTTTATGTTCTTTCCCGCAATCGCGTCTATAAGTTTGTCCCGACGTTTTCTGTAAATATTTTTTACGCGGTTTAAATGTCTTGAAAAATACCCTCCCGATATAAACTCGTTCAGCGTGTGCTGTTCAAAACGAGGCACTGTCGAGGAATACGAGGAAAACCGTTTCATAAACTTATCAAGCATTTTATCAGGCAGCACCATATACGCAACTCTTACCGATGGCGCAAGCACGCGCGAAAACGTGCTAAGATATATAACTTTTCCGTCTGTACTCAACCCCTGCATTGCAGGTATCGGCTTTACGGAAAAATTAAACTCGCCGTTATAATCGTCCTCGATTATATACCGTCCTTTACGCTCCTGCGCCCACTTTATGAGTTCCATACGCCTGCCCACAGGCATAACCGCGCCAGTCGGAAATTGATGTGACGGGGTTACATAAACTATATCAGAATCAGTTTTTTTCAGTTCGTCTACGCTCAGACCGTTTTCATCAACTCCGATATAATTAATTCTTTTATTGTTGTTTTTCAGTATTGTATTTACCTTTCCATAACCTGGATTTTCAAGAGCAAACACCGCCCTATTTTCAAAAAGTTCCGCAAGGAGCATTGTTAAATACTCTATGCCCGCGCCAACTATTATCTGCTCAGGCGAGCAATTCACACCTCTAAATTCATGCAGATACTTTGCAATGCTTTCCCTAAGTTCATAATCGCCCATAACGTCCCCGGTATTAAGATATTCGGGAGTCGAATACATAACATTTTTAGACAGCCTTGCCCACGTTGAATAAGGAAATGAGGCAACGTCCACCGCGTTTGTTCTGAAATCAATCCTGTAATTATCACAGTTCTTTTTCGCTTTGCTGCGGTATCGTATAACATCTTTACCTATCGGCGCGTCTATACGGCATACGTAATACCCGCTTCTCGGCTTAGCTTTTAAATATCCTTCGTCGGTTAAAAGCGCGTATGCCGTTTCAACCGTATTTACACTTATCCCCAAATGCTTTGACAACGATTTTTTTGACGGCATTCTCTCATTTTCCTTTAACCCTTTCGCGCGGATTTCCTCCGCTATGTAAGAATAAAGCTGTTCATAAATAGGCTTTTTTCCCTCTCTGTCAAGCGTCACAGTAAAATCAAACATAATCTGACCCCATAAAAAAAATTTATTTTGACACTTTTAAGAGTGTCAATCAGTGGTATAATTATAAACAATCCAAAATTAAAAGTCAAGGAGGAATTTATATGAGCACACAATTTGAATTGAACAAAAATCTTGCGCAGATGCTTAAGGGCGGTGTCATTATGGATGTTACAACACCGGAACAGGCAAAAATCGCCGAGGAGGCGGGCGCATGCGCGGTTATGGCGCTTGAAAGAATCCCCGCTGATATACGCGCCGCGGGCGGAGTGTCACGTATGAGCGACCCGAAGATGATTAAGGGTATTCAGGAGGCTGTTTCAATACCTGTAATGGCAAAATGCCGTATAGGTCATTTCGCGGAGGCAAGAATTTTGCAGGCAATTAAAATTGACTACATAGACGAAAGCGAGGTCCTTTCCCCTGCCGACGACAAGTATCACATCAACAAAAACGATTTCAAAGTACCGTTTGTATGCGGTGCTAAGGACTTGGGCGAAGCTTTAAGACGCATTAACGAGGGCGCGGCTATGATAAGAACAAAGGGCGAACCCGGCACGGGCGACGTTGTTCAGGCTGTACGGCATATGCGTATGATGATGTCGGAAATACGTCGTATTCAGAATATGTCGTCAGACGAGTTGTATGAGGCGGCAAAACAGCTTCAAGTACCTTATAACCTTGTCGAATATGTTCACGAAAACGGCAAACTTCCCGTTGTAAACTTTGCGGCAGGCGGCGTCGCAACACCCGCGGACGCGGCGCTTATGATGCACCTGGGAGCAGAGGGGGTTTTCGTAGGCTCAGGCATATTCAAGTCGGGCAATCCCGCAAAGCGTGCTTCGGCGATTGTTCAGGCGGTTACAAACTATCAGGACGACGAAATGTTAGCCTCACTTTCCGAAGACCTTGGAGAAGCAATGGTGGGCATTAACGAAAACGAAATCGCACTGCTTATGGCGGAGCGCGGTAAATAATGAAAATCGGAATTTTAGCGCTTCAGGGTGCATTTATCGAGCATAAGCACGCGCTTGACAGGCTCGGTATTGAGTCGTTTGAAATACGGCAGAGGCGCGATATAGCAAAGCCTTTTGACGGACTTATTATCCCCGGAGGCGAAAGCACCGTCATCGGCAGACTACTGCGCAAGCTGGATTTATTCGAGCCGTTAAAGGCAAAAATAGAAAGCGGTATGCCCGTATTCGGCACATGCGCGGGACTGATTTTGTTAGCGAAAAATATTGAGGGCGAAGCGGCGCATCTCGGGGTTATGGATATAACCGTAAGGCGCAACGCATACGGCAGACAGTACGACAGTTTTTCGATCAGCGCTGATGTGGCTAAGGTGTCAGAAAAGCCTGTACCTCTCGTATTTATACGCGCACCGTGGATTGAAAGCGTAGGAAAAGATGTCGATGTACTTTTGGAACTGGACGGTCATATAGTTGCCGCAAGGCAGAACAATATGCTTGTCACAGCTTTTCACCCCGAACTTACCGACAACACCGCATTTTTAGAATATTTCATAAATATGGTTAAAAAGACAAAAACCGACAGGAATTGACCGTCGGTTTTTTTGTTACACTAATTATAGAGGAGGTTTAAAATTATGAACAAAAATTCAGAACACGTAATTTTTCAGAACAGAATGTTTGATTTTGACGTTGCAAACGTTACATCAACGCATGACTGCACAGGACTTATTCCGTTTGCGCCCGAAAGCCTGTCACAGCTTGACGCTTATGACGATATAATGAATTATTCCGCAAAGGACGCTGTCATTTATAGTCAGACTAAAAAACAGCTGTAAAGCTTATAACCGCTTTCCCTGACTGAATATTCCTTGAAACGGTATATTTTTCCATCATATTCTGCTGTACTGCCTATCACGGAAAAACTGCTGAGCGGTACGGTGAGCGCACACCCGACAGCCTTTACAAGGCTTTCCTTTTTAGTCCATATTTCAAAAAACGTTTTTTGTGGCACTGGAGCGCGTCTTATAATATCCGCCTCCGCACCTGTGAAAAAGCGTTCTGCTATTCTCATGTCACATTCACGGCAATATTGTATATCAATGCCTATCGGTTTATCATGTACAGCGCATACGGCATAATCCTTTGAATGTGACAGATTTACATACTTATCCTTATGTTCTGTAAGATATAGTTTGCCGTTTTCGTCAGTATCCCATTTGACAGTCGTTTTAATGTCACCGTTAACCGCATAGTTGAGAAGCAGTTCCGCGCCTATCGACTGCGCCTTTTTTTCTTTTTGTTTAAGACGGTTTACCTTTTCAATGCGGTTTTCGGATAAATACTTATACCACTTTCTGTCATTCGGGTTTATTCCGCGTATGTTCATCGTATATACTTTCATATCTTTAAGTTTCCCATTACCTCGCCTATCGGCTCATTTATTACCAAGTCCGCCCGAACATCGGCAGGTGTTGACGCTTTATTTATTATAACAAGGTACTTCCCTTTAAAATAATTTATAAATCCCGCCGCGGGGTATACATTAAGCGAAGTACCGCCTATAATAAGCACCTCCGCCTCACTTATAAATTTTACAGACTTTGAAATTACACTATCGTCAAGCATTTCTTCATACAGCACAACGTCAGGCTTTACGATTCCTCCGCACTCACAGCGCGGAACACCGGCGCTTTTTTCAATAAAATCAGCACCGTAGAATTTACCGCAGTCCATACAGTAGTTCCGCATGGTCGAGCCATGAAGTTCAAGCACGTTTTTACTGCCTGCCGTTTGGTGCAGTCCGTCAATGTTCTGCGTTATCACCGCTTTAAGTTTTCCCGCTTCCTCCAAGCGCGCAAGCGCAAGGTGTGCCTTGTTTGGCTGTACGTTTTTTACTATCAGCTTGTCGCGGTAAAATTTATAAAATTCCTCTGTTTTTTCCATAAAAAATGTGTGGCTTAAAATCGTTTCGGGCGGGTAATCGTATTTTTGATTGTACAGTCCGTCAACGCTGCGGAAATCGGGTATTCCGCTTTCGGTTGACACTCCCGCGCCTCCGAAAAATACGATGTAATCACTGCCGTTTATTATTTCCTGTAACGTCATTTTTATCGCTCCTTAATTTATTATCGCCGTTCTGCTGTCGGCATCCCAATCAACTGTATAACCCATATTTTCGCTTAAAAAGCGCAATGGCACCATATAAATATATCATCTGTTTCTATAATCTTTCGCTCCCTAATTTATATCCCCGATTTCGTACATTGTCATCGCAAGTACTGCTTCGCCTGCCGTTTCGGTACGGAGTATGCGCTTTCCGAGCGTTACGGTGTCAATACCCGCGTTTCTCAGTTTTTCCGTTTCCGCTATGTCAAAACCGCCCTCCGGTCCTATCAGAAAACCGGCTGATTTTACATCCTTTTTTGACAAAAGCACTTCTCTGAGCGTTTTCTGCTCCTCACATTCATACGGTACAAAGAACAAATCAAACTCCTTCGACTTTTCAATGATTTCATCAAGCGTCATTATAGGTGATATTTTCGGTATAATTCCGCGTCCCGACTGCTTCGCAGCCGACTCCGATATTTTCTGCCAGCGGTCAAGTTTTTTTGATTCGTCCTTTTTATTGTCTATTTTTACAACACATCTTGAAAGTTTTGCGGGAACAATTTCCGTTATACCCAACTCCGTTGTTTTCTGTATTATGTACTCCATTTTAGACGCTTTGGGAAGTCCCTGAAACAGCGTAACTTTTATATCAGGCTCAGACACGCTCGCCGATTTTGAATTGATTTTACAGACTATTTCCTGCTGTCCGAGTGACACAATTTCCGCTTCGTAATCAGTACCCTGACTGTCGCAGACGGTCAGCATATCGCCCTCGCCCATGCGGAGTACGCGCGAAATATGCTTTGCGTCCTCACTATCAATTATTATCCAGTCGTCATTTATTTTATCGCTTGTTACAAAAAATTTAGGCATTATATTTTCCTCCTGTAAATGCCTGAGAAAATCGTTTGGATTGCTGTTTTGAAGCCGATGATGCCGTACTTTGGCACTGCCCGCGGCAAAAAAACAGTAATATTGGCAATTTAATCAGGTATTTAATATTCTTTCAAAGTTTTTGTGACTTATTTTTTCTATCTGTTCAGCAGTATATCCGATCTGCGCAAGGCGTTCAAATACTTTATACACGTCCTCAACACCGTTTATGCCGTCAGGCAGGCTGTCAACGCCGTCAAAATCAGCGCCTATTCCGATATTATCTTCACCGCCCAGCGCCATAAAATGCTCTATATGACGGATTATATCGTCAATATCCGCTCTCCCGCTTTCGTTTAAGAAGTCAGGGCAGAAATTTATTCCGACACATCCGCCCGACTGTTTAATCCGCATAAATTGGTCGTCTGTAAGATTGCGTTCAACAGGACAGACAGCCTTTGAACGACAGACAGCGCGTGAATTTGAATGTGACGCTATAATAGGCTTATCGCTGTAATATGCAATATCGTAAAATGATTTATCGTTAAGATGAGATACGTCCGCTAAAATACCGAGCCTGTTCATCTCGGCAATTACCTTTTTCCCGAACTCAGTCAGTCCGCGATTTTCGTCCTTTTCCAGCGCGCCCGAAGCTATATGGTTCGAATAATTCCATGTTGGAGCGATAATACGAACGCCCAGTCTGTAATAATTTCGAAGCTGCGCAACCGAATATATTCCTTCTCCGCCCTCAATACTTAGAATTGCGCGTATGTTCTCGGGCGTATCAGCCATTACTCGGTGGAAGGTGTCTATCAATGCCATTGTGCGTTCATCGGCGCACGAATGATACTCAGGCGCGATAAAACACGCGAAAACCTGCGTATACCGACTATAGCGCGCCATACGCTCAAAGTCGGCATGACAGTCGTTTTTTATAATGCTTTTGCTTTTGTCAAGTACAGCGCACAGCGTGTCGCAGTGCGTGTCGAATATTTGATAATCCATATCCTTTCCCCCTTAAAACGCGTTCTCAATATGATTTACCCTCGATATAAACAGCTTATCGCCGTTTTGCTCATAGAACACTTCAATAACATCAAAACGTATTTCGTCATTTATCATATCGGCATAGCAGGACGCTGTTTTCTTAATCCGCATCTGCTTGCGGTAATCAACATATTCGCTTGGCTCTCCGAAACGGTTACTTCTGCGCGTCTTTACCTCTGCGAAAACAATACAGCCGTCTTTTTTTGCAATTATGTCAATTTCGCCGACTTTCAGATTGAAATTACGTTTTAAAATTTTATATCCCTTTTGCAAAAGATATTTTTCCGCAATCGTTTCGCCAAAATCGCCTATCTGCTTTGTGTTCATACGTTGTCCCCCAACAGTTTCTTTAAAAATGTGCGTCTGTGAATTTCACAAGGTCCGTATTTTAAAACCGCCTCTGTGTGCGCCTTAGTCCCGTAGCCTTTATGCTTTTCGAAGCCGTACTCGGGATATTTTTCAGCCATTTCGCATATAAAGCGGTCACGGCTGACCTTTGCAAGTATTGACGCTGCGGCAATTAACGCGCTCTTCGCGTCACCTTTCACAACTGTTTCGTGCGGAATAGTCATACCGCCTATGCGGTTACCGTCTATAAGCACGAAGTCAGGCGCAACAGACAGTCCGTTTACCGCGCCGTTCATCGCTTCATATGTAGCGTTCAAAATATTTATTTCGTCTATTCGCTTTTCGTCCACACTGTAAATACTATATGCCTCCGCTTTTTCACATATTTCATCAAACAACTCCTCACGTCGTTTTTCGGTGAGTTTTTTTGAATCGTTTATACCCTTTATAATCGTGTCGGGC
>CAJUEZ010000057.1 GCA_910585485.1 uncultured Clostridia bacterium | reverse complement strand
ACCTACAACAAGTTCAGGCAAATCGGTTCTTATTTGGTCTTTTGTCAAAGCGTTAATGATTTCTTGTGTGTTCATCATTAATTCCTCCTTATAATCCGGGACATTCGTGCCGACCAAGGCAGAGGACTATCCGTAATAACTACAAAATTATACCACAGACTAACTTTAAAAGCAAGTCTTTTTTGAAAAAAAATTCAACATATTTTTGGTTTTGAACGAGTATTTATAATATAGCAATAACGGAGAGGGAAAAAATATGAAATTCAAAACAATTGTCTTAACAAGAAAAAAAATAACTACAATCATTCTTGTATCTTTTTTGATTGTATTGGTGTGTATACTAATAAAAATTATACCTAAAAAGAGTGTGAACGTTTTCAATTATGACCAAAACAGCTATGAGGAAATTCTCGCCGAGGTTTTACCGGATAACCGTGAAAAAAGCTTTAACATTAAGGATAAATTGAAAAAAATTTTTGGAATAGACGCTCAAAATCCTGAAAGTATATTAAAACAGTATTCAGCGGCTTTTGAGGGGACAAACATTGAAAGTCATGACGCGGAAGAGGATAAGGGTAACAGTGATGAGGAAAAAAATCATAGTGCGGAGGTATCGGATAGGTCAGACGAACCTGTAATGCCTGATAAGAGCCAAATAAATACTTCTGTTGGAATAAAAATGAACAACGCGACTAAATATAGTGTAGATATAGATAGTTTGTGCTCTAAGGAACTGCCGTTTAGTATAGACAGCGAACAGCCTCAGGTGCTTGTTGTACACACTCACACAACTGAATGTTATGATGGTGACCAAATGTCGGGAGAAAGCGAGCGTAACACTGATGAAACGCGTAATATCATAGCGGTTGGAAATGAGATTTGTTCGGTACTGGAGGAAAATGGAATTAAAACTTTGCATGATACAACATATCATGATTATCCTTCTTATCAGGGCGCATATTCACGCGCGCTTACGAGCATAGAAAATTGTTTAAAGCAATATCCTTCTATAAAAATTGTGCTTGATATTCATCGGGACGCGTTTGTTTATTCGGATGGTTCCAAACTGGCTGTGACATGCGAGGAAAATGGTATATCAACGGCTCAGGTCATGATAGTTGCGGGCACAAACAGCATGGGATTGTGGCATGAGAATTGGCAGGATAATCTGACTTTTGCGGCAAAAATACAGAATGCCGCTGAAATAATGTATCCGGGACTTATGCGCCCTATAAATCTGAGAACTGAACGGTTTAATGAGCATATGACCAAAGGAAGTCTTATTCTTGAGGTGGGAAGCAACGGAAACACATTGGAACAAGCGAAAGAAGGAGGCAAGGACGTTGCAAGAGCCATAGCGGCGGTACTTAAAGCAGAATAAAATAATCGTTGCGAATATCAGTAATTTATGGTACAATATACAATAAGATAATATCAGATGATTTAGGAGAGATAAAATGTCCAATAAAAGACAGGAAAAAATCAGGAATTTTTGTATCATAGCCCATATAGACCATGGAAAATCAACACTTGCTGATAGACTTTTGGAGATAACGGGAGAGGTTGAGAAGCGAGACATGGAGGAGCAGCTTCTTGACAATATGGATCTTGAAAGAGAAAGAGGAATAACAATTAAAGCGCATGCCGTTACGCTTAAATATAAAAAAGAAGACGGGGAAGTGTATACGCTTAACCTTATAGACACACCGGGGCATGTTGACTTTAACTATGAGGTTTCACGTTCGCTTGCAGCATGTGAGGGGGCTATTCTTATAGTTGATGCGTCACAGGGCATAGAGGCTCAGACGCTTGCGAATACTTATCTTGCGATTGACCATGACCTTGAGGTAGTACCGGTAATCAACAAGATAGATTTGCCTTCCGCGCAGCCTGATATGGTAATTCGTGAAATTGAAGATGTAATAGGTATACCGGCAGAGGAGGCTCCGCAGGTGTCAGCTAAAACAGGACTTAACGTTGAAGCTGTTCTTGAAGAGATTGTTGATAAAATTCCCGCTCCCAACGGAGATGAAAACGCACCTTTGCAGGCGCTTATATTTGACTCGTATTACGACAGCTACAGAGGTGTTATTGTTTACGTCAGAATCAAAGAAGGAAGCGTTAAGGCAGGGGACAGAATACGAATGATGGCTACAAACGCTGAATTTGATGTTGTCGAGGTTGGGGTTATGCATCCAGCGGGACTAATTCCCGCAAAGCAGCTTTCGGCAGGCGATGTGGGATATATTGCGGCAAGCATAAAGAATATTCAGGATACGCGTGTCGGCGATACTGTCACATTGGTTAAAAAACCTGCAAATGAACCGCTGCCGGGTTATAAAAAAGTAAATCCGATGGTTTACTGCGGTATTTATCCCGCGGACGGAGCGCAGTATGAAGACCTTAAAGAGGCGCTTTCTAAATTGCAGCTTAATGATGCGGCGCTTATGTTTGAACCTGAAACATCAGTAGCACTGGGATTTGGTTTTAGATGTGGTTTCTTGGGACTTCTGCATATGGAAATAATTCAGGAACGTCTTGAACGTGAATATAATCTTGACCTTGTAACTACTGCGCCGAGCGTTATATATAAGGTTTATAAAACAAGCGGTGAGATGGTTTGGGTTGATAACCCTTCCAATCTTCCTGATGGTTCTGAAATAGATTATATGGAAGAACCTATGGTTAAGGCAACAATTATGGTTCCGAAAGATTATGTGGGAAATGTAATGGAATTGTGTCAGGAAAGGCGCGGTATCTATAAGGATATGACTTATATGGACGAAACAAGAGCGGAAATATTTTACGAACTGCCGCTTAATGAAATCATCTATGACTTTTTTGACGCTTTAAAGTCAAGAACAAAAGGCTACGCTTCCTTCGACTATGAGTTGTGCGGCTATACGCGCAGCGATCTTGTCAAGCTGGATATATTGCTAAATAGCGAAATGGTTGATGCGCTGTCGTTTATTGTTCATAAGGACAGAGCCTACTCGCGTGGCAGGAAGATGGCTGAGAAGCTAAAAGAGGCAATCCCGCGCCAACTTTTTGAAGTTCCTATTCAGGCGGCGATTGGCTCAAAGATTATCGCGAGAGAAACTGTAAGGGCGATGCGTAAAGATGTTTTGGCAAAGTGTTACGGCGGTGATATAACGCGAAAGAAGAAACTGCTCGAAAAGCAGAAAGAAGGTAAAAAGCGTATGCGCCAGGTCGGCAGCGTGGAAGTGCCACAGGAGGCGTTTATGTCAGTGCTGAAATTAGATGACTAAAAAATAAGATAAACTCCAATTTATCACAAAAAAACGACTGTTGCGTTGCAACAGTCGTTTTTATTACCCTAAAATTAATCCTGTTCAGCTAATTTTACAAGATGCGCATACTTTTCTTCTGCGTTCTTCTTGGCTTTAGCGAACAATTCCTTTGCTCTTTCAGGATTTGAACGAGCAAGTGAATTATAACGAACTTCGCCCATGATGAAGTCTTCATAATCCATTGTCGGAGCTTTTGAATCAAGCTGGAATGGGTTTTTGCCTTCAATAGCCAGTCTTGGGTCAAATCTGAATAGATGCCAGTAACCGGACTGTACAGCCTTCTTTTCTTCTGTCTGAGCGATGCTCATTCCGCCCTTGATACCATGGTTGATACATGGAGCGTATGCGATGATAAGCGAAGGACCGTTATAACTTTCAGCCTCAATCATAGCCTTTAACAGCTGATTTTGGTCAGCGCCCTGTGAAACCTGCGCTACATATACATAACCGTAACTCATAGCGATTGCTGCAAGGTCTTTTTTCTTAACTTCTTTACCTGCTGCCGCGAACTGAGCGATAGCGCCTGTCGGAGTAGCCTTAGATGACTGACCGCCTGTGTTTGAATAAACCTCTGTATCAAACACAAGTACGTTTACATCCTCGCCTGAAGCAAGCACGTGGTCAACACCGCCGAAACCGATGTCATATGCCCAACCGTCACCGCCGAATATCCAGCAGGACTTCTTTGAAAGGTATTCCTTGTCTGCAAGGACATCCTTAGCTTCCTGAGAATTAATATTAGCGATTGCCTTTAATAATTCTTCTGTAGCAACTTTGTTTGCTTCAGCATCGTTCTTTGTTTCGATGAACTTATCAATAGCAGGCTTTGCGCTTGCGTTTTCAGCGGCAATCTTTTCGAGTTTTGCAATATTAGCGTTTCTCAATGTATCCTGAGCGATGAACATACCAAGACCATACTCAGCATTATCCTCGAACAATGAGTTTGCCCATGCGGGACCGTGACCCTTTTCGTCAACAGTATAAGGTGTTGATGGGGAAGAACCGCCCCAAATTGACGAACAGCCTGTTGCGTTTGCAATATACATTCTGTCACCGAATAACTGTGTAACAAGTTTAGCGTAAGGTGTTTCGCCGCAGCCTGCGCATGCGCCTGAGAACTCAAGGTAAGGCATTCTGAACTGGCTTCCCTTAACTGTTGAAGCCTTAAACTTGTCAAGCACTTCCTGCTTCTCTGCAAGAGTTACAAGATAATCGTACTTTTCCTGCTCGTCAAGCTGTTCCTCAAGAGGCTTCATAACAAGAGCAGGCTCTTTTTTGCCTGCGTTATTAACAGGACATACATTGACACAGCTTCCGCAGCCGGTACAGTCAAGAACTGTGATAGCCATTGCATAATAAAGTCCGTCAAGCTGCATAGCGTTTGTATACTTGATACCCTCAGGAGCGTTGTCAAGTTCTTCCTTAGTAAGAACTACAGGACGGATACAAGCGTGCGGACATACATATGAACAGTTACCGCACTGAATACATGTTTCGTTGTTCCATACAGGAACATCTATAGCAATACCTCTCTTTTCAAAAGCTGATGAGCCAAGAGGAACTTCACCTGTTTGATAAGCTTCAAATGTAGAAACAGGAAGCTGCATGCCACGGAACTGGTTGATAGGAACAAGTACATCATTTACGTAGTCAATAAGCTTGCCGCTGCCTTCATGCTTAACAGAAAGGTCTTCAGCCTTTGCGTCTTTCCAGCTTGCGGGAACTTCAACCTTAACAACCTGCTGAGCGCCTGCGTCAATAGCGTCGTGGTTCATCTTAACTATAGCGTCACCCTTCTTTGAGTATGAAGCTGTAGCCGCGTCTTTCATATACTTAATAGCGTCTGCTTCTGGAAGGATACCTGAAAGTTTGAAGAATGCTGACTGAAGCACTGTATTAATTCTGTTTCCAAGACCTATTTCCTTACCAATCTTAACACCGTCTATTGTATAGAACTGAATATTGTTATCAGCAATATATTTTTTAACCTGACCAGGAAGATGCTCTTCAAGTTCTTCTGCATTCCATGAACAGTTCAGAAGAAATACACCGCCCGGCTTGATGTCGGATACCATATCATACTGTCTGATATATGATGCCTTATGACAAGCAACAAAGTCAGCCTTGTTGATAAGGTATGTAGACGTAATTTTCGGATGACCGAAACGAAGATGTGAACATGTAAGACCGCCTGACTTCTTTGAGTCATAGTCAAAATAAGCCTGCACGTTCATGTCTGTGTGGTCACCTATAATCTTAACAGAGTTCTTGTTAGCACCTACAGTACCGTCCGCGCCAAGTCCCCAGAACTTACAGCTTGTAACACCCTCAGGCGTTGTGTCAGGGTTCTCGTCAAGCGCAAGAGAAAGATTTGTAACGTCATCGTTAATACCGATAGTGAAACGCTTCTTTTCAGTGTTTTTGTAAACAGCGATAATCTGCGCGGGAGTTGTATCCTTTGAGCCAAGACCGTAACGTCCTGAATAAACAGGAATGTTTTCGAACTTAGTGTCGCGAAGAGCCGCAACAACATCAAGATAAAGAGGTTCACCGATTGAACCGGGCTCCTTTGTTCTGTCAAGAACGCTTATTTTCTTAACTGTTTCAGGAATAGCCTCAACAAAATTCTTAATAGAGAACGGTCTGTAAAGTCTAACCTTAACAAGACCAACCTTTTTGCCGTTGGCATTCAGGTAATCAACTGTTTCCTGGATTGTGTCACAAACACTGCCCATAGCAACGATAATTTCCTCAGCGTCAGGTGCGCCGTAGTAGTTAAACAGCTTATAATCGCTTCCGATTTTAGCGTTAACCTTGTCCATATATTCCTGAACAACTGCAGGAATAGCGTCATAAGCCTTGTTTGAAGCTTCCTTAGCCTGGAAGAATACGTCAGGGTTCTGAGCCGTACCTCTTTGAGCAGGGTGCTCAGGGTTAAGTGACTTGCGTCTGAAATCGTTAAGAGCGTCCCAATCAAGCATATCTGAAAGGTCTGCATAATCCCAGCAAGCAACCTTCTGGTATTCATGAGAAGTTCTGAAACCGTCAAAGAAATGAATAAAAGGAATTTTACCCTTTATAGTTGAAAGGTGAGCAACTGCGCCTAAATCCATTGCTTCCTGCGGATTTGTGGAAGCGAGCATAGCGAAACCTGTCTGACGGCACGCCATAACGTCCTGATGGTCACCAAAGATAGAAAGCGCGTGTGAAGCCAATGCTCTTGCTGATACGTTAAATACGCAAGGCAGCTGTTCGCCTGCAATCTTATACATATTAGGAATCATAAGCAAAAGACCCTGAGAAGCTGTATAAGTTGTTGTAAGCGCGCCGGCTGTAAGAGAACCGTGAACCGCGCCTGCCGCGCCTGCCTCAGACTGCATTTCTACAACCTTTACAGTGCGTCCGAAAATGTTTTTTTGTCCGGCAGCTGACCATTTATCGGTTACTTCTGCCATTGTGGATGATGGTGTGATAGGATAAATAGCAGCGACGTCTGTAAACGCGTATGAAGCGTAAGCAGCGGCGTTGTTACCATCCATGGTTTTCATTTTTCTTGCCATCAAATTTTCCTCCTTTTATTTTGTCTTTAAGAAGCGTTAAAACAAGTTTAATCTCTCCTTAGTGTATTTTTTCATACATATCTATATAATACCACTTTTATGAGATAAAATCAAGGAATAAGCAAAAAAATATATATAATTTTTTTCAGCGATTTTAATTAATATGCACAACTAAGATGTGGAATTCATGGGTAAAAAATATTTGCGCTCGCTAACTTCAGATAGAATGTTCTGAAAGGTTGAATACGCGCATATCGCAGAGAAGTGATTTTTCGCATTCGTCAAATTTTGAATATAAAGAGTATATTTTGTTTGAAAGACGAACCAAACGGCGGCAGGTTATGGTGTTTTCGTGTTTTAAAAGTTTGCCTGCAAGACGTTCAAGGCGACATTTATGATATTCAATATAAGTGCCGAAAAGAAAAAGATAAATAGATTTCATAATTAGTTTCATAAAAAATATTGCCTCCTTAAAGTTATAGTACTATTATCCTCAAAATTAGTATTGTTACCCATGAAAAAAATGTTTCATAGAGTAAAAATTACCTTGTCTATGCGCCCACGGACGATGTAATATTGTTGTAAAGAATCAATAATAAGACTGTAATTGCAAAAATAGATGTTGGGTGTTATAATTTAAATCATTCGAGGATACCACAATATATAGTGGTTATGTTTTTAAGAGTTATATGGAGAGTAAGATAAAATGAAAGTAGTAAAGAAAGATAATACCAAAGAACCGTTTAACGTGCAGAAAGTTGTTGTCGCGGTAAATAAGTCGGCATTTCGCGCGCTTGTTAAATTTACTGATGAGGAAATTGATTTCATCTGCAAATTTGTCGAGGAAGAGGCGAAGAAGATGAATAAAGAGGAAATTGCGATTTCGGAGATGCACAATATAGTTGAGGGCGCTCTTGAAAGAGTAAACCCGAAGGTTGCAAAAAGCTATCGTGATTACAGAAACTATAAGCAGGATTTTGTCCAAATGCTTGACGAGGTGTATAAAAAGAGCCAGTCAATCATGTATATAGGCGATAAGGAAAATTCGAATACTGACAGCGCTCTTGTGTCCACAAAGCGAAGTCTTATTTTTAATCAGTTAAATAAAGAACTTTATAAGAAGTTTTTCCTTACAACAGAGGAACTTCAGGCATGCCGTGACGGATATATCTATATACATGACATGTCAGCTCGGCGCGATACTATGAACTGTTGTCTTTTTGACGTGGAAAGCGTGTTAAAGGGCGGATTTGAAATGGGCAATCTTTGGTATAACGAGCCTAAGACGCTTGACGTTGCATTTGATGTTATCGGCGATATAGTTCTTTCCGCGGCAAGTCAGCAGTACGGTGGATTTACTGTTCCGTCAGCGGATTTGATACTGGAGCCGTACGCGGAAAAATCGTATGCTTTTTACATAGAAAAGTATACCAATTTGGGTCTTGACGCTGAAAAAGCGAAAGAAGTTGCAATGGCGGATATTCAGCGCGATTTTGAACAGGGATTTCAGGGCTGGGAGTACAAATTCAACTCGGTTTCTTCAAGCAGAGGCGACTATCCGTTTATAACTGTTACTATAGGCACAGGCACAGGCAGATTTGCTAAAATGGCGTCAATAACAATGTTAAATGTGCGCAAGAACGGACAGGGCAAAAAGGGACACAAAAAACCTGTTCTTTTCCCTAAAGTTGTATTCTTGTACGATGAAAATCTTCATGGAAAGGGAAAAATACTTGAGGATGTTTTTGAAGCGGGCGTTGACTGTTCTTCAAAAACTATGTATCCCGACTGGTTAAGCCTTACGGGAGAGGGATATGTTCCCGAAATGTATAAAAAGTATGGCAAAATTGTGTCTCCTATGGGTTGCAGGGCATTTTTGTCGCCATGGTATGAAAAGGGAGGTATGAAACCCGCAGACGATAATGATTCACCTGTCTTTGTAGGAAGATTTAATATAGGTGTGGTATCACTGCATCTTCCTATGATTTTAGCAAAAGCGCAGCAGGAGAACAAACCGTTTTTTGAGGTGTTAGACTACTATTTGAATATAATAAGACAGCTTCATCTGCGCACATACGACTATCTCGGAGAAATGCGCGCGTCCACTAATCCGCTGGCATACTGCGAAGGCGGATTTTACGGAGGACATTTAGGAATCCATGATAAAATCAAGCCTATTTTAAAGATGGCAACGGCATCTTTCGGAATAACTGCGCTTAATGAATTGCAGCAGCTTTATAACAAGCATTCGCTTGTGGAAGACGGCGATTTTGCCTTAAAAACACTGGAGCACATAAATGAAAAAGTAAATCAGTTCAAGGAGGAAGACGGAAAGCTTTACGCAATTTACGGAACTCCTGCCGAGTCGTTATGCGGTCTGCAAGTAACTCAGTTCAGAAAAAAATACGGAGTAATAGAAAACGTATCTGACAGGGAGTATGTTTCAAACAGCTTCCATTGTCATGTGACTGAAGACATAACTCCTATACAAAAGCAGAATTTGGAAAAGCGTTTTTGGGAATTGTCAAACGGCGGTAAAATACAGTACGTTAAATATCCTATAAGTTATAACAGAGACGCTATAAAAACACTTGTAAGAAGAGCGATGGACATGGGTTTCTATGAAGGAGTCAATCTGTCGTTAGCGTATTGTGACGATTGCGGACATGAAGAACTGGAGATGGACGTATGCCCGGAATGCGGCAGCAAAAATCTTACCAAAATCGAGAGGATGAATGGGTATCTGTCATATTCGCGTGTAAAGGGAGATACAAGACTTAACAGCGCAAAAATGGCTGAAATTGCAGAAAGGAAAAGTATGTAAATGCGTTATCACAATATTACAAAGGACGATATGCTTAACGGTGACGGTTTGCGTGTTGTTTTATGGGTAGCGGGATGTGAGCATAAGTGCCCTGATTGTCAAAATCCTGTTACATGGGATATAAACGGGGGTCTTGAATTTGACGATAATGCAAAGCAGGAGGTATTTGACGAACTGAAAAAAGATTACATATCGGGAATAACCTTCAGCGGAGGCGACCCTCTTCATACAAAGAACAGGCATGATACAGGGATGATTATAGAGGAAATTGCACAAAAATTTCCTGAAAAAACAATATGGGTATACAGTGGATATGAATGGCAGGATGTTAAAGAATTGGACTTCATGAAGGATGTCGACATATTGGTGGACGGCGAATTTATAGAAAAAATGAAGGATACAAGACTTCCGTGGCGAGGCAGTTCAAATCAAAAGGTAATAGATGTGAAGAAAAGTTTGGAAATAGGCAAGATGGTTCTTGCGATGAAATAGTGGAGGGTATTATGCAGAGAATAGCGCAATTTGAAAAGGTTAGCTTTGAACAATTTAAATCGGATTGGGAGGACACTTTTTATTTGACCGACAATATAGAGGAAATTTATGATGAAATAAAGCTTCCCAAAAGAGCGACATCAGGAAGTGCCGGATATGACTTTTATACACCTTTAGCGTTTGAATTAAAGCCTGGTGAAAGTATAAAAATCCCGACAGGAATACGCGCAAAAATAAATGATGGCTGGGTGTTAAAACTTTATCCGAGGAGCGGACTGGGTTTTAAGTTCAGGGTGCAGATGAATAATACCGTCGGTATTATTGACAGCGATTACTACAATAGTGATAATGAGGGACATATATTCTGTAAAATCATGAATGATACAAACGAGGATAAAACGGTATCCTTAAATAAAGGAGCCGGCTTTTGTCAGGGAATATTTGTTGAATATGGAATAACGTTTGACGATGATGTGACAGACGAGCGTAACGGAGGCTTCGGAAGCACAGGAAACTAAACGAGTTTACAAAAAAAATACAGTACACTAAAAATACAGTACACTAAAATTAGTATACTGTATTTTTTTTAATCATTAATCGGAGCAGGAATTGTAATAGTAACTTCAGTACCTTTATGGAATTCACTGGCTATTTTGATTTTTCCGTTAAATGCTGATTCCACAGTCTGTTTTGCAATAGCGAGACCGAGTCCTGTTCCTCCTGTGTCGCGAGAACGCGCTTTGTCTACCCGATAAAACCTGTCAAAAATATGAGGCAGTTTATCCGCTTGAATACCGATTCCGTTATCAACTACTTTAATACATATGTCGTTGTATACTTTGCTTGAATAAACCTCGATATTTCCGCCTTCGCGAGTGTATTTAAGAGCATTGCTGACAATATTTATTATTATGCGTTCTAAGCTGTCGTGGTCTCCGGCAATTATCGGGACATCGTTTATGGGATGATATGTCAAGGTCTGGTTTTTCTTCTTTGCGGTGAGTCCCATTCGCTCGACAATAGTTTCAAGCATTTTGCGTATATCAATAGGCTCAGGAGGCTTAATATAAGTCTGATTTTCATCAAGTTCCGATAGTGTAAGCAAATCGCTTATTATACGAGCCA
>CAJUEZ010000056.1 GCA_910585485.1 uncultured Clostridia bacterium | reverse complement strand
GTGTATTTCTATTCTACACCATTTAGAGGGTTTACACAATCTTTGAAAAAGACTCCTGTATGAACATACCAAAACCTTAGTATTTATGAGGAACGTTTAAAATCATTAAGATAAATCTAAATTTGAATTTTATAAATTCTTAGTATTTTATCATTTATTACAGTGTGTTAATAACACACCGTGAAATCCTCATAAATAAAGGATTTATCGCAGTATGTTCACCGTAATTACTCATTTAAGTTTATACTCTTTTATTTCATTTGTCAACACTGATAAGGGAAATATTAAGGGAAAGAAAATCTAATAACAAATTATAATAAAATGTGGTAATTGAAAAACTGTAACATATGTGTGAATAAATTATTTTGGAGGATTTAAAAATGAAATCATTATTTGAACAAAACGGAGGGACTTATACAAAAATCGGAGATTATTATATTCCAAACTTGACTGTTCCTAAATGTAAGCCTATAGGTAAATATGGTATGATATGCAGAACATATCTAAAAAATCACCGCAGGACATTCTATAACACTCTTTTTATAATTGGTAAATTGAATGATTATCTTTGCGATATTGATGCACAGGCGAATAAGTTAAAAGAAACACTATTACCCAAATATAAAGAGAAATACGGCGTTACAGAAAAACTAAAATCAGAAAATCAAATGGAATGGGTACAGCGTATGAATACAATAGCACATCAGATTGATGAAATCATACTTACAGATATAGTTTATGGAGGGAATGAATCATGAAAAAGTTTATAGCAATTATATTATCAATAATCACAATAACAAGTACAACTGCATTTTCGGCAGAAATTCTAAGAGAAACCACCCCACTTAATGCAACAGAGGAACAACTACAAATTGTTGAAAACCTAATTAGTGATATTCTTGACGAGGTACAAAATGGCAATCTTGGCTACACATTAGCAGCAGGATATGCGAACACAAGAATACGAAAAGCGGTAATCGCAGGAGAAACGAATGGACACGGTTATGGGATATTATCACCCATAGCACAGAACGCAATCCGCAATATGCGCGATATGATGTTAAGACCTGATGTGTACACGCAAGCAGAAGAAAAATTAAAGGTATTGCTTGCGGACGTCATCATTGAGGTTGAAAACGGAATGGATATACATACCGCCATCAAAGCGGCTTATGAAAAAATATATCAATCCGTTAATTCATCATTCAACTATGATGAACAATTTTCGCTTGACACCTGTTACCGCGACATTCCCACCGTTGATATGGCTATGTTTACAATAGCAAGAAAATTATTATTAGAAAATCAATAATAAAAAATCAAGTCTTTCCACTATTGATGGTAAGACTTGATTTTTTTCTGTATAATTATCTATTCACGATTATAATAAGCGTTTATATATTCCTTTGGTGTCATACCGACATTCTTTTTGAAAGTACGGAAAAAATGTTCATAGCTTGAATATCCTGTTGCTGTCTGCGCTTCCGCAACTGTAAATCCCTCACGAAAAAGTTGTTTTGCCTTTGTAATTCTCTGTAAAATAATATAATTGCTTATTTGCGTATTCGTATGCTTTTTAAATATTCTTGATATATGATTGGGTGTCAGATAAAATTTATCCGCTATATCTGCCAGGCGAATATTCTCTGTAAGGTGAGCATTTATGTACTTAATAATCTGATTTACCGTTTGCTGCGTTCCTGTAACTCTCTTTTCCACCTCGTCATTTTCAGCGTGAGTATAAATCAATCCGTCTATAATTTTCAGAATATCAAAAAATATTGATATTTCAGAAAAGGTATCGTTGTTTTTACAGGCGATAAAATCCTGCATACGATTAAGCAATAATGCTTTTTGTTTATCATCAAGAGTAATAACGATAGGTTTTTTTGTATCAGTAAAATAGCTGTATCTTTTATTGTCCGCTATAAAATTTTCAAGCCATTCCGTACTGATAGTTATAATATATCGCGCATACTCACAGTCAGGAAGTTGTGTAAACTGATGAATACAATATGACGGTATTATAAGCAGCGAATTTTCTTTGAGCGGCATTACATTATCACCGAGCAGTATATTTGACAGTGGCGTCAGACTTATATACAATTCAATCGCATTATGCGTATGCGGCGGCATTTGAATTGTAGGAATTTCATTCCTGTATATCACCTCAAATTTATTTTCAAACGAAGAATATCGGATAGTTTTATTCATACGTTCACCCCCTGCTTTTAGTATATCATATTGCGGAAATCAACGCAATATAAAAATGCGTGAATTTATCATAAAATAGGCATTATTTTGACATATACAAAAGCAAAATGATATTGTATAATAAAATTAACAATAAATTTAAGAAATAATTTAAGGAGGCAGACCTATGAAAGCAAAAGCATTAAAACGTATTTTATCCGCTGTATTATCTTTGCAGATGATATGCGCGTTTATTCCAACTGCTGCATTGAATGTAAGCGCGGAAGAATTGCAGATGTATCTGAACGAAAATTTTACTTCGGAAAATAACAAGTGGACGGGCAAGACAGGAAATATGGAAATCTTAACCGATGAGGAAATTCCATATATGCGCTATACGGCCGCAGACACAGAACAAAAGGTTACACGAAAGGTTGACAGCACTCTTGCAGGTGGCAGCGTATATGTTGCAGAATTTGATGTGAGATTTGCAGATGAAAATTCGGGTGTTGTAGAGTTGTACGGTGGCTCAAAGCTCGGACCTACGGTGATATTCGACGGTGAAAAAATTAAGACAAAAATAGGTAATCCGAGCAGCTATGAAACAATGTATCAGGGCGCAGAAGCAAACAAATGGTATAATGTTAAATTCCTTGCCAACGGAACAACAAGTATGGTTGCTTACACTAAGGCGGCAGATACAGACGAGGAAACGCAAGCGACAAAGTCTGAAAAAGTAATAAGAAACTTAACGCAGTCCATATTTTCGCAGTTTAATGTTACAAACAAAGTAAACAGCGAAAGCGATATACGCTCCGGCGCAGTTGATGTTAGAAATATGAAAGTATATAAACCTGCACCGACGGAGGTTACTATCGGAGTGGCAGACGATATAAGCAAGGTTTCTATTCCTGCGGAGGGAACAACAAAGACAATAAATTACCTTGTTGCGTCAGCTTCATATAACGGTGTGGATTTGTCAAGCTATGAACCGCTATCAAAAGAATTAGTAAAGTTTGAGATTTATAATTCAGATGATACAGAAAGCTTACAGGAAAATTTACCGACAGGTATAACATTAAATCCCGCAACAGGCGTTTTAACTGTAAGCTCCGAAGCAGACGCGGGCGAATATAATGTAAGACTTTTAAGCTATGACGGCGCAGTATATGACAGCAAAAAAATTACCATAGCGCAGGCAGGCTCAGCGGCTTCTGTAAGTCTGATAAATCCGGCAAAAAAACTTCCAATACCAAATAACGGTACTGTCAGTACAGAATTTTTCGCACAGTGCTATGACAAGGTAGGCAGTGAAGCATATGGAATACCGCTAAAATGGTCGCTTTTAAATGCTGATGAAACAGAATTAAACGACAGCGGAATAATCATAGACGAAAACACAGGCGTTATTTCTTCAACTTCATCAGCAACGGCAAGCTCTTTTAAGGTAAAGGCTGCCTTAGAGGATAATCCGAGTATTTATGCTATTTCAGAAGAAATAGAAACATATAAAATGACTGCTTCTAAAATAGAAATAATCGGAGCGGATATGTTACAAACAGCATCGCAGATAAGCGAAACCTATGCAGTAAAGATATTCGACCAATACGGAGTGGAAATGCCGTCAGATGAATTAAGCGGCTGGAACGCTGAAAATATAACAGACGGTATCACCTTTGAAAATGGTGTGCTGACAGCCGCAGCAAACAGCGACAGCGACGTTATAATTAAGGCAACATCAGGCGATATAACCGCAAGCAAGATAGTAAGAGTATATAAGCCTGTATTATCAGAAATCGCCGTAGACGGTGATATGTCAATAGAAATACCGAAAAGCACTGCAAAGAGTTTTACATATACCGCAAAAGCATATGACCAAAAGGGCATTGAAATTAAAGATACTGACTTTTCTTGGAGTATGGAAGCATATGACAATAACGGCATAACCTTTGACAGCGCAAATGCTATGGTTACGGCAGACAGCACAGCAACAGAACAGACCATAACTGTTACCGCTTCAACTGCTGATACAAACGGCAGCTTAAAGGTTGTAGTTACAAAAAATCCGTTTACATACAAGCCTGTTGACGGCGGCTTTGAAATTGATAACGGAAACAAAAATTATACGCGTCCTATATATGCGGCGCATACAAACGATAAGGGCAAAACCTCGTTCAGATATATCTATTATCTCGGCGACAGACCGAAATTGGTATTATCAAATGCGGGTACAGGCACAAGTTTTTTCCGTTTCGCTCATATGTTTCTTGGAATAAAGGATGGAAAATGGCTTGATGAAATGAGCAATATAACTGCAAGATATGTAAACGGACACGAGGAATATGTTATAAAAGACAGTTCCTTTGAGGGTGAAATAAAGCTGACATATACACGCTCGGACAAAATCGACGCTATGCTTGTAAAAGCGGAGCTTCCCGACAGTGTAAAGGATAAGCTGGTAGTTGCAGCGGCAGGCGGAAACCGAATAGACAGTAAACAGCCTACGGGTGGAAATTCAAGCGCACTTGAATTTAGTCCGTCTGATACAAATTCAACTGTTCCGACCTTTACTGATAATTCATTCAGTATCACAGGCTCATATGCTACAATAAGCGGCACATCAAATGTAAAAATGAATTATGCCGCAAAGGACTCGTCAATGTACAGTTCAGGAGTGGACGCGTTATTAACCTCAACAGCGGCAAATCAGCCAATGGTGGTAGGCACGACTGACGGTAATACCGAAAATACAGTATATATGATGATTACAACAGATAGTCCGTCAGAAAACAAATATTTTAACGAGTATCAGACAAACGCAAGAGAAATATTTAACGATAGTATAAGCTATTTCAAAGGTGTTGCGGAAACTATAAAAATTGATACTCCCGACCCGTACATCAATTCAGCTATGCGCGCTCAGGTTATGGCAATGGATAACATATGGGATAATCCTGTTATAACTCACGGAGCAATCGGCTGGCATAACGGACAAGGCGGCTGGCGCGGCGGCTATTGCTTTGTAAATGCAGGCTGGAGCGACAGAATAAAAACTAATATTCAAAATTATATTGCAAGACAGGAGAAAGATACAGGAAGAATATGGGCATATCCATCTCACGACGGACGCTATAATATGAGCCTTGTAATGGTAGACATTATAATGCAGTATTGGGATTGGACGGGAGATGACGCGTTCTTTTCAGAGGAGGGCGGATATGAATTTATTGCCGGACACCTTAAATTTATGGACGATTATATGCAGGTTCCCGGAACAAATTTATATGAAAATTGGCTTGACGCTTGGAATACCGATAATAAATGGAATAACGGCGGCGCAGGCTCAATAGCAACCGCATACACTTGGAGAGCATATAATACAATGGCAAAAATCGCGTCGAAGCTCGGTAAGACAGACGACGCAACAGCATATCAAACAAAAGCTGATTTAATCAAAAAGGAAATGAACGAGCAGCTTTGGGACGCTGACACGGGTGTATTTGGAGAAGTAAAGGAACGCTTTGGTTACGGCAGACTTAACACCGCACCAGATTTATCGTCAACATATACTGCTGTTGATATGGGTATTGCGACTGACGAGCAGGTATATCAAATGATGAGATTTACCGACTACGCAGTTCCGAGTGTTGCAAACTTGGATAAGATATGGGATAACATAGATTTTAAATATTCGTCAAACAGACTTCCCGAATATTATTCAAGCGACGGTCTGTATGTTGAGGAGGTTATGAACAACGCCCTTGCATATTTTGAAAACGGTCAGCGTGAAATGGGAATGAAACAGTTTAGAGCTTGTCTTGTTCCACTTATGAAAGGCAGCTCGGCAGGTCAGGGAACTGTTCAACATATTGTGAAAGCTGATTTATCAAATAACGGTCATATTGACTTTGCAGACTGTACATCTCAATATGCGAGAACAGCGGCAGAAGGTATTTTCGGTATCAAGGTAAATGTGCCCGACGGAAAAGCTGATATAAAGCCCGGCTTCCCCGCAGATTGGAAATATGCGTCTATAAAAATGGACGCTGTAAGCTATGACTATAAATACGAAAATAACACAGATAAATTTAGCGTAACATCAAAAGAAAATTTAAGCTATGAAATGCACATTCCGGCAAGAAGCTCGAAAATTACAAGCGTTAAGGTAAACGGCACGGAGGTAACGGACTACACAGTTGATAATTTTGTAAATGTAAAAACTCCTGCCAATAGCAGCGCGGTTGTCGAGGTAACATACGCAAATGACGAAATCGCAAAAGTAGAAACGGAAGCTGTCGGGGGTAAAAATGCTGATTATACTGTTAAATCAAACGGAAAAATCACAGCTATTTCAGACCCGCAGAGCTTAATTGTAAATACAGACGGTATCGGCACAGATACAATAACAGTAAACTTGGGCGAAAAATCAGGACACCATACATTCTTTGTTACAGTAGAGAAAAATGATATGACTGCTGTATTGCCTGTTGACCTTGAAATTAAGGACGCAGTTGAATTAACTGATATGGAAATTGTTACAGGCGCAAATGCAGGAATAAAAGTGACGCTCACAAATAACACTGAAAAACAGCTTACACTAAATGCTACATTGTCAACTGTAAGCGGCAAAGTTACAGAAGAAAATATAACAATAGCTGCAAAGAGCGCAAGTAATGAAATTTTTGTACCGATTGAAAGCGAAACTGATTTAACACCCGGTAATAACAAGGTTACGTCAATTTTAAGCGGAGATGTAAACAAAACCATTTACGGCGAGATTACCGCTTGGGATTTAAAGGATAATGTAACAAATAATGCGGAGCAGTATCAGACAGTATCGCTCGATGGCGTTGTAAATCAAGATTTGAGAACGCTGCACCAAAATACATATGACCTCACTTATGAGGGTAACGAGCATTACAGGCTTGAAAGATTTTATTGGTCGTCTGACGCGGAAAGAACAGTTCTTCCGAATGGACGCGCTTGGTGGGAGCCGAACAGGGGCGCGGACGGTGTTCCGAGTAGCTTAAATCTTACATCAGATAAGTATTTAACAGATATAGGCGTTCCTTTTGAAATTTCATCAGCAGAGGGAAACAATGCGGCTTTTGTATCGCTATATAATCAGTTCCCCGACAAGATGAATATTCCCGTTAATACAGACGGTTCAAAGATTTATTTTATGTTGAGCGTATCTACAAACAATATGCAGAGCAGAATTGAAAACGCGAGAATTACAGTCAATATGAAAGACGGAACAAAGGAGATACTTCCGCTTACAAACCCTGATAATATTGACGATTGGCTAAATTACCAGCAGTCAAAACCATATGCACAGTCAGGATATGTGCAAATGCTCGGAGATAAGGCACATTCAAATATTCTCGCTGTTGACTTCGGCAAAGTTAATCAAATAGAAAGCATTGATTTTGAATGTCTTTCAAGTGAAGTCTTGGCAGGTCTGTTAGGAATAACAGTTGTAAAGGGAGAATTTAAAGAACCGTTCTCTGTTGGAGCGATAACATTTGATAAAACCGAATTAAATGCAGATGAAACAGTTACGGCGGCTTCTGCCATAACAAATAACGGTGAAGCCGATATACCCGTAAATATGATGATTGCATTGTATGATGAAAACGGAACGTTAAAGGAATTGAAAACCGAAAAGCATACAGTAACAGCTAACAGTAATAACACTTACAGTATTGCATATTCAAATTCAGCGATTGAAAGCGGAGATTATATTAAAGCGTTCTTATGGAACAGTTTAGAGAATATGAAGCCGCTTACAGAAGCAAAGATTTTGCGTTAACTCTCTCCCTATATTTTATAAATGCCAATTCGGAATATTTCGGATTGGCATTTATAGTATAAGACTTCAAGGAGGATAATATGAAACTGATAAATAAAAACATAAATGTAATTACAATGAAATATCCCTCGTCGTGGCATAAAGCCTTGTGGCGCGAGGGTTTGGTGAGCGGTAACGGAAAAATAGGCGCAAATGTGTACGGCGGCACAAAACGCGAAAGTGTGCTTATAAATCACAGTGCTTTATGGACGGGTACGGAATGTAATCCTCTCCCTGATATAAGCAGAAGTCTGACAAAGACACGTCAAGCAATGGATAACAGAGATTTCAATACGGCAAATTGGATTTTAACAAATGCGCTTACAGAAAGCGGATATAACAATGAGCGCGGTTATCCGCTGCCACTTGCAGAACTTAATATGTCTTTTACAGGCTTTACAGGATTTTCTGATTATCTTCGCGCTGTCAATATGGAAACAGGCGAAGTAAGCTCACAATTTCGTGAAAAAGATGTGTGGGTAAAAAAAGATTTATTCGTATCTCGAAAAGACGATATGATACTTCTTAGAATACAGGCAGATAAGCCTTTCTTGGACGCTGTATTTTCATTAGATGTTCCAACAGCTACCGACAGCTCCGACAAAACATATCAATATGTAAAGGAACATAGCCGTACTGAAATAGACAGTAATATTATCATTTATAAATCGCTTAATACCAATAAAAAACCATATGGCGCGGTGGTAAAAATCGAAAGTGCTGACGGTGATATTAAAAACCTTGAAAATCGTATCAATGTAAATTGCGCGTCTGATATTCTTATTAAAATAAAGGTGTTTGTAAATGTCTGTCCTGATAAAGACAAGTTAAAATTTGAGAATAACAGCTATGAATATTATCTAAACCGTCATATTCCGCTTCACAGTGCCTTGTATCACAGTGCGGAGCTTAACTTGTTTGAGAACAATGATTTGTCGAATGAGGAACTTATGTTAAATGCGTATAGTGGCAAATCTCCGAATGAGCTTATCGAAAAACTATGGCGGTACGGGCGGTATTTATTTATATCGGGAAGCTCTAAGGACGGATTTCCGTTTTCTATGTACGGATTATGGTGCGGAGATTATAAGGCTGTATGGAGCCATAATATGGCGAATGAAAATATACAGATGATGTATTGGCATACCAATATCGGCAATCTGGAGGAGCTTAACAAGGCATTATTAGAGTATTATATAAGTAGACTTGACAGCTTTAAGGAGTGCGCTAAAAAACTTTACGGCTGTAATGGTATATTTATTCCGGCAGGAACAACACCGAATATGTCGCTGCCTTGTCAGCTTGTGCCTGTAATTATGAATTGGACGGGCGCAGCAGGTTGGCTGGCGCAGCATTATTATAAATATTATTCCTATACAGGAGATACTGAATATCTGCATAGTGTTGTTCTGCCATTTATGAAAGCGGCGGCAGAGTTTTATGAGGATTTTATTGCGTTTGATGAAAGCGGGTATATAAAAATATATCCGAGTGTTTCACCCGAAAATTCTCCTTTGAATTTTATTCCAAAAGACAATGTTGATATGGCGCACCCTATGACAAGCGCGGTTAATTCCACTATGGATTTGGCGATAATCAAGGAATTGTTTACAAATTTAATCGAGTTATGCGTTGAGCACAATATATACGGTGAAAAACTCAAAATATGGGAAAACATCGTAAATTCAATTCCCGAATATGGTGTAAATAAAGACGGAGCCGTCAGGGAGTGGCAGAATGACAATTTTGAAGATAGATATTATCACAGGCATTTGTCGCATATATATCCTGTTTTTCCGGGTGATGAAATAACAACAAACGACGATATGGTATCAGCATTTGAAAAGGCGGTTGATTTGAGAGATATTAGCGCACAAACAGGTTGGTCGCAGGCACATATGGCATCAATATATGCGCGGTTAAACCGCGGAGATGAAGCAATGGAGTGTCTGAATAATCTTGTAAGAAGCTGTATGCAGACTAATTTTTTTACGCTGCATAATGATTGGCGGCGAATGGATTTGTCTTTGGAAATGGACTCAGCCGCTCCTATTCAGCTTGACGCAAGTATGGGATATGTAAACGCTGTTCAGGAAATGATTTTGTATTCCTCAAAGAAATTGATAAAACTGCTTCCGGCTCTTAGCGATAATATGCAGCGCGGGAAAATTACGGGTTGGAGATTTGAGGGCGGTATTATTGATATGGAATGGGATCTTGTAAATAGTAAATTCAGGGCAGAATTAACGGCGGTACAGGATTTTAATAAAAAAATTGAGTTGCCTAATTTTTGCGTTAAAAACTTTGCATCAGACAATGCAAAGTTTAATATTATAAACGGAAATACTGTCGAGATAGAATTAAAGAAAGGCAACAGTTTAAGTATATATACCGTCATTGAATAAATATTTTTAACATTCGAACGACAAACTGAAATAATTTCTATAAGGCTATTGAGAGTGTTCCAAGAGTAGATATAAGCTGATATGATGAGGACGATGAATAAAAACCTACATAAACCGCAAACAAATTTTCGTTTTGTTGTTGACTTTAACAGCAAAAAGAGTTATAATATATGGCAAATGAAACTAAGCAAACGCAACAGGTTGTATGTCTGTGTTGTACTTAATAAAATGTTATGTATAACAGATGACAGTAGCAATATTATTCACTGCCGAACCTGTAAGACGGATATAAATGTGTGATTGAGTTATTAAGACGAAAACAGAATATAGCTATATAAGCCACTAAGACCATAGAAGTCACTAAGGCACAATTAAGAGATTTTTCTTTTAGTTGTGCTTTTTGATTTATATTAGCCAGATGATAAGGCTTAAAACAGTCAATTCGTAGAGAGCAGAACTATGCTAAAAAATCTTAATACAAAAATAGGTGCAAGCATAAATGGCAATTACAGTCGAGTACTTAATAGGGTTGTAATTGATAAAGATGTTGTTGAAAATATATTCAAAGAACACAACAAACAAATTGCAAGCAACAGCATCTAAACAATTATATCATTGTTCTTGGAGAGGAACTCTAAAAACTACTACTTTTATTGTGTGAGGAGGCGATAATTATGGCTGTTCACCATGGCGGAAAGGTTGGTAAAGCTGCAAAAACTTTAGTAAGCAAATTTTCTTCAAGAAAAGCAAAAAGCTCTGCAGGAAAAATGCTTGCTGAACACAAAGCAAAAAAGCATTAAAATGTACTTTCTCTGAACAGAACCAGTAAAAATGGACAATAGAAAAAAAGCACCTTCTATGGTAAA
>CAJUEZ010000055.1 GCA_910585485.1 uncultured Clostridia bacterium | reverse complement strand
GCAGTTGAAAATATCTACACTTTTGATGATGACATTGTATCAATGTATGTGCTGTATATGATAAAGTTTGCAAAGCATAGCAAGCATATACACACCTGTGAAATCTGCGGCAGAAAATTTGTCGCGTCAAGAAAGGATACAAAGGTTTGCGGTGCAAAGTGTAAATCACAGCGACAGGCAGAGTATTTCAAGGAGCATAAGGAAAAGGTCAAAGACGATATTGTAGACAAGACATATCAGCAGAACAGGGACGGTTACGATAATTTCATAAAGAAGCTCAACAAACTGAATATTTCAGAAGATGTGATTGCGCCGTATAAAGACGCAAAATATGATTTTCTTGATAAAGGCAAGAAAAAACGCAAGGCATACAAAAACGATAACCTAAACAAGAAAGATTTTCTCGATTGGATAAGGAATGACAGGCTCAACCGAATTGATATGGAACAGGATATTTTGGAAGAGCTAAATATTTAGGTGTAGTGAGAATACAAGTGAGCATTTAGACTAATTTTAGTCCTCGCAAATTGCATTAACATTCACTTTTTTAGTGCCAAATGCCGTCAAACTTAGAGGGTGCGTATAAGGTATATTAAAACCCTCGAAAATGCGTTTTAAAATGTCCACATAAAAACAGGCGGAGAACGATTTGCGTTCTTCGCCTGTTTTGAGAGAGAAATTTATTTTGTTAATTCGATTTCTTTGCAGTCATACGGTTTCATACTGTTTAAGCTATCCCAAAGGAATGCTTTAATTGTTTTACATTCGTCATATCCTATAAGATTACTTTCAAGTCTGTCTATAACGTCACATTTCTGCATTACACCGTTTTCGTCATATCCTGCGACAATTAAATTTTCGTTGCCATAGCCTGTCGCTTTGACGCTGTTTGCAGTAAGTTCTGTTATTTCACGTTTAACTTCTGAGCCTTGCGCTGTACTGAAAGTATAAATTTTACCCTTTTTCGCATTTGCAATTATGTATTTACCGTTTGTAAATTCTATTGCATTTCCGTTCATTGAAATGATATTATCTTTGTCATATCCAATCGTAATATCACCGTCATTAGCAGGGACAATTTTTATTTCGGTTGCTTTATTATTATTCCATTTAATGCTGACCTCTGCGCCGTTTTTCGCTTTTATGCCGCTTATTTCACCCTTATCCCAAGCCTGTGGAAGCGCGGGGAGGATATAAATATCACCAGTCTGCGACTGCATTAAAAGCTCCATAACACCTGCGGCGGAGCCGAAGTTACCGTCAATCTGAAACGGTGCGTGTGTATCAAACAAATTTGAATATGTCTTTTTCGCAAGCTGATAGCGGAACAATTCAAGAGCCTTATCACCCTCTAAGGTTCTTGCCCAAAGAAGAAATTTATTTGAACAAGACCAGCCCGTTGAGTCATCGCCGCGCTTTTGGAGCACTATTTTTGCACCATTCAAAAGTTCGGGAGTATCGCGGTTTATAAGTGTTCCCGGATACAGACCTACAAGATGTGAAATATGTCTGTGAACAGGGTCGCCCAATGCTTTACCATTAGCATCTGTATTATATGTTGTTTCCTCTGCCCATTCTTTAATCTGACCGTCCGCGCCGAGTTCAACGGGAATTTCAAGATGGTTTCTGATTTCTTTCCAAGCAGCGACTTTATCCGCGTCAACACCGAGTATTTCAGCCGCCGCTATTGTGTAATCATACATTCCCGCTACAAGCTGTAAATCATACTTAATGCCTTCGTGTGTCGGACCTTGTTCGGGCGAACGTCCCGCCCAAGTGGTATAATAATATCCGTCGGGATATTTTTCGGTATCTGTTGATATCTTTCTTTCTTTTGTATAGAGATACTGAGTATAGAAATTCGCCGCTTTTCTCATTATAGGGTAAAGGTCATTTTCAAGCAATTCTTTATTGCCTGTCGTCTGATACAAGTCCCAAAGGTTATACATCAGCCACGCCGTATTTCCTGCTGATTGAATACTTGTTCCGCCTGTAAGGTCGGTTGTACCCATAATAGCCTGTTTTGTGTGCATAATAAATACATCGTCTTTATTGTCCGCGCTGTCGGTAAAAGTCATTTTACCATTTTCAAATTTATATGATTTAGGAGTTACCTTATACATATTCTTTGCTGTTATGCGTCCGGCAGGAATTTGCGAATTAAACCAGCCTATAAGTGATTTTCCGCTGTCTAAGAGATTTGCGCCGCCTGCAAACCAATAATTCATTTCCATATTGATATTTATGCAGTAGCACGAGCCCCATATTTCTGCTGTTGACTGACACCATTTCCCTTGTAATGTTGATGGCATTGTATTTGAACGCGAGGACGAAATCATCATATATCTTGCATAGTTATAGTGAAGCTCCTCTAAGTGCTTGTCAAGATTATTATATTTTGTTTCATCATACGAAACATTTGTTGTTCCGTCAGCGTCCTTTTTTGTGCTTACCACGCTGTCATAAGATTTTTGCAATTCATCTGTCGGAGTGGTACAAACTTCATCATTGTCTGTCAGGCTGAATTTTACCTTGTCAAACTGCGATTTATAGTCTGCGATATGCTCTGCCTTTAATTCATTATAGCTCATAGACGCTGCACCGTTTATTCTTGTGGTTGCTTTTTCAATAGCCGCCTGTACTCCTCGCACACTCTTATATGGCGTTTTTGTCATATTAACCGTACCGTCTGAGTTTAATTCAAATTGGTCTTTGTCATAGTCAGTCGCCGCCGCGACAAGGATTGTAACGCCTGTTGAGCCGCTTACATTTACGGTATTATAACCGTCCGTAACAGTTCCGTTATCTGCTATAACCTTAATTATTGTGCAGTATTCAAGGTCGCTTTCCTGATTCCACGCGGCATTGCCTCCTGATGAATACGGTTCGCTGTCCTTTAATTTGCCGATAATAGTAATTTCACCGTTATTTACAGTAACCTCGCCGGGGTGCATTGAAACGGGCTTAACCTCAAAGTTTAATTCATCGCCTGTGTAGCGGAACGCAAGAACCTCTTTCGGATAGCTCGCAAAATACTCGCGGTTAAACGTCTTTCCGTCATATTCATACCTAACGTGAGCAACACTTTCATCAAGATTTAAGTCGCGGTAATAATTCTTTATTTCCGCATTTTCAGGCATATTGAAATCAACAAATATATTGCCGACGCTCATAAATCCGTTAATGCCCTCGCTCATATTCTTGTTTACATTATCGGGTTTTACTTCTGACTGAACGCCTCTGTAGCCTGCCGCCCAAAAGGTTTCCTCATTAATCTGTATTTGGTCTTTGTCGGGAAGTCCGAAAAGCATACCTCCCATATAACCGTTGCCTATCGGAAGAGCCTTTTGTTCCCAATCCACTCCGTCGCGTGCGTAAATGCTGTTGTTTCCGTTGCTGCTGCCCTTAAGATATGCGCCGGTTTTATACCATAAAGCATTGTCAGCAGTCGCTCCGACGTAGTTATCATCATAAGTATATTTTACATTTAAGTCTGCAACGTCAACGGTATCTGGGTCAACACCGTAGGGTGCGCCGGTCGGCGCGATTATGCCTTTACCCATACCAAGTCCTGACTTTTCACCTGTTATCCAATCTGCAACAAGCGGCACATTTTTATAAAGCGTTTTGTCGGTTTTATAAATTTCATTTGAAATTATCTCATTATTGCTGTTTATTATGTACGCTTTAATCTGTGAAGCATTGTTAAATTCAAGCGGTGCTTTGACCTCCGTTACGCCCTCTGCAATATTATCAAGAGTAGCCTGTGTCTGAGCAATTACTATTCCGTTTGCGTCAACTGCTTTTATCACCACTTTATATCCCGTTTCTGCGCTGTCAGCGTCAACTGCAATTGAGTCAATACCTTTTGCCGCAGCAAGGTCAGCGGCGCAATTCTTTAAGAATATGCCTTTTATCACATACGGTGAAGCAGTTTCGCCCTTGATTGTAACAATAAATGTATCGGAAATATTTGCGCTTGCCTGTGAGCCTTCTGTTTTTAGTGTCGCTTTTACGGTGATATTGCCTGATGTCGCGTTATCAGGAACAGTTAGCACACCGTTTTCAATCGAAGCACCGTGATTATCGCCCTCTATGTTCCACGCTGTCGCTCTTTCGGGGATAACAGTACCGTTTGACGTAGGTATTGCTTTTAATGTTAGTGTTTCGCCTTTTTTCACTAATTCATCACCTACAATCTTTACTCCGTCCGCATCGCTTACAGTCATAAGTTCCAGAGAAAGTTCCTTTCTTATACTTCCGTATTCCGCGCTTACTGTAACAGTTCCCGCTTGTGCCGAAGGCGTAATTGTTAAAAGACCGCTGCCCGCAATGCTCACGCCGCCATATCCATTTACCGAATATGTAACAGACGCATTCGTGTCCGCTGTTCCTCTTGCAACAATCTCTTTGCTGTCCATAAGCGTTGTTATGCTGTTATATACCTTTGCCGAATATTCAACTGTCTGATTTTCAGAGGTTATATATTTTTCACTGACAGGGGAGGTAAACTCCATTGTGTCCGCACCGTCAAGAACTTCAATATATGAAATTGCCATTGCGCCCCATCTGCCTAAATTTATATCGAGCTTTGAAACAGCGGAATTTACTTTTACAGTCGTTGTGTACCATTTATCAAAATCACAGTTTGCTTTAAGGTCAATCACTTCACCGCCAACGGTTATTTTGTCGTCCGCGCTGTTGTCCTGATTTCTGTTTGCGCTACCGTTATTGGTCGCATACGGCTTTGCATAAGTGATTTTGATATATTTTCCCGCGCTTACTGCTTCGGGGAGTGTAAGAGCTGCGCTGACTCCACCGTTGCCGCCCGAACCGAAGAACAGATAATATCCGTTATCTGCAAGTCCGTTGCCGTATGGATAATATCCTCCGTTCTTAGCCTTTGTTGCATTGTTCATAACAACAACATTATTATAGTTACTGCTGTTTGTTGACACCTTAAAGCCGCTGTTGCCTATAGTGGTTTCTTCCAATGAAGATTTTGAGTCAAAATCGTGTATTTCATTGTACGCTGAGCCGAATTGATTTGCTTTTTCCGCAGGTGCGTCAATCACTCCGTTTAAGTCCGCCATTACATTATAGAACGCAAGCACGCTTTCATCAGTTTGAGCGTCAACGAGCGTTGGTGTAAAGCGTTTTCCGTACATACAATCTACTGCTACGGGTGCGGTAAGCTCCTCTGATGTTGTAAGAACAACTGTTTTTCCGTCTACGCCAATTTCTGCGTTTGTTATAGTCATTTCATCGCCCTTTGCGCTGTTTGATGCTGTAAGTATCTCAGTTGCCTTACTTCTTACAACAAACTCTTTCTTTAAATCCCCAAGTTCAATTTTGTAACCGCCGCCGCTTACGTTAGTAATGCCGATACGCTTTGTACCTGTTGCCGCTTTTAAGCTGTTAGTGTCTTTAAAGGTAAGCGTAATTTCATTCTTTTTTGTTACCTTTGCTGTGTCTATTGATGGTGTTCTGAATTTAACAGACGTATCGCCGTAAACAACATTCTTTGCCGCATTTGCCCATTTTGCGCCGAGCTTTACGTTTGACGCGGCGTTATTATGTATAGTATCGCCAAGCTCTAATTCACCTGTACCGACAACATATACATCATCATAAAAGCTCTCGTTCTGTCGCTGAATATTTTTCACATACGACCACGCGTCATAGTAACCGAGCCTATCCGTGCTGTCTTGATTTGCGTCATTGAGCTGTGTTGTGATTATCGGTACATCTGCACCGAAAAAGCCACGAAACGCGTCAAATATTTTCTGCTGTAAATCCTTGTAGCTATACGCATAAGTTTCATTTATCGCGTCGTTACAGCCCTGATACCACAAAATACCTTTTACCTTTGTTGATGGCATTTTATCAAAGCAAGATTTCAATGCGTTAAACAAATATCCGCTGTTTGCATCATTTCTTACACCGTCTATCCATTGATAGATATTAGTGCCGCCGACAGACGACTGAACAATGCCGACAGGCACATTCTCGCTTGCCGCGATTTCTCTTGCAAAGCTCGTTACAGGCGAGGTTCTTATGCCTGTTTTGAAAAATCTGCCCTCGCCGCAGGGGTGAGACATTTGCTGCCATTTACAATCCTCTGCATATATAATGTGCATATTTTCATTTATCGGGTCGGCAGTTTCGTGAGCAAAGCTATCTGTAATCGCGCCCATATCCGTCATATTCGACTGACCTGCCGCAACCCATATATCACCGACACCGACCTGCTCATACTTTGCAACTTCGTTACTACCTGAAAGTACGGTAATATCATAAAGACCTGTTGTAAGAGTTTTTGTATATGTAAACTCATTATCCATAACCGTTACATCTTCCGTATTGTCACCGATTTTTACACTTACAGCCGCGTTATTTTCGATTTCGCCCTTAATGGTAATTTCTGCCTCGTCGTTTTCATTTCTTTGATAAATCTGATATGACATAGGCGCAGAAGTAATCGCAACGCCGTTAGTATATTGAAGCTCTGTTCCGAGAGAAGCGACAACCGTTTCACCCGATAAGATTTCAACCGCTTCACAGTTGCGGACGTGCTTAAATTCAAGAACACCACCGCTTGTGGCTGTGATTTTTTCAGACTTTACTACTTTTCCGTCCTTTAACTTCTGTTCAACCGTGTAGATTTCATTTGTGTTCAAGCCTTTGGCTCTGAAAACAGGCTGATTTATTCTCATTCCCTGAATAACATCAGGGATAGACGTTATTGTTTTTTCTTCTGTATCATCGCCGTAGCAGGTTTGTGAGCCGACTACATTCTGATGTGTAAATATAACCTCGCCTGCTTTTGAGTTCTCTGCTTTTGCTGTCAGTCCAAGCATTGATGAACATAGCATTGACAGACTAAGCGTAAATGAAATAAATTTTTTCATAATAAAACCTTCCTTTCACCGTAAAACTGTTTTTATACTTTAATTATAGATAATATCGAGGGAAAAGTATATGGTATTATTCTTTGAAAATTTGTACTTTTTCTCTTTCTTTGTTGATTTTGAATTTTTTTTGCTGTATAATAAGTATGAGGAGACGGTAAAAATGATAAATTATAATTTCAGACATCTTACGGATTTATTTAACTATACAAATATAAAAGTTTCGCATATATTTCATAGAAGTGTTGACAATGAATGGTGTTTTAACGATTATTGCCATAATTTCAACCGTGTTTATATTGTGCTTGACGGTTATGCTGAATTGTTTGATGATACGGAGAATGTAAAAATGCTGCCCGGAAATATATACATTATTCCGGCTAATCACACATATAGCTGCCGGTGTGATAAATATATGGAAAAATTCTTTTTCCACTTCACCGCGACAATTATTCCGCAAAGCGATTTGCTGTCAAACGTCAATAAAATTATTACTATGCCGATAAGCGGCGAGGAAATAGCTTCGCTCCGTGAAATACTTTACAGCGAAAATATTAAATCGGCTTTGTTTTTGCAGAATTATATCCGTTCTCTTATATTGCAGGTTATTGAACCGAGCGCGGATAAAATTGAAAAAGATGTTGCGGTGTACCGAAAGTATGAAAAACTTTATAAATATATTGAGGACAATCTGTATGCCGATATTTCAGTTGCGGAGGTTTGCAGTCATATAGGCTTTTCGCAAACATATATAGGTCAGAAATTCAAGGCTGATACAGGCAGTACGATAAAACAGTATATAACCTCTGCCATAATAGAACAACTTAGGTATTTACTGCTCGTTACAACTCTTTCCATAGGTGATATTGCAAAGGAACTGCACTTTGACAGCGAGTCCTACTGCTCTAAATTTTTCAAAAAGTATATGGGAATTACTCCAAGTGAATATCGGCGTATTCATCAGGCTGTGCTGTAAGTTGAATTAGAAAAAATCCGAAAATGATTTAATCACTCTCGGATTTAGATTTATTTGGCGACAATGAGCAACGTATTTTTATTTTTGAGCCTCTAACAATAGCTTTCTTGCAACTGTCAACATTTCCACTCCGACAGCGGGAATATCTCGGTAACAGGCATCCAGTGAAAATTGTTCGTCATAGTTGAATGACGGATTGACAGATTGATAAATTTTCTCATAAACCACTTTTGTTGCGATTTCAATATCCATACCATTCTTAACCTCGGTAATAACGTCGGCAAGCAATACCTTTAATTCTTCCTCCGCTTTCGCGTATGCGTCTGGGCGGAGTTGTTTATCCCTCATAACAAGGATTGCGTTTTGCGCGATAGGTGATAATATTCCGTAACCGTTGCCGTCTGTCTGATTTGCCATAACAGCTTTTCGTATTCGTGTATTCGCATATCCTGCGGCTAATGTGTAGCCAAGATTGCCACTCTGTACTTCGTCAAGAATATCGCTGATAAGATTTTCGGTGATTTGTATTTGCTGTTCTGTTGCGTTAAGCGGTGCTGTTTCTCTTGGAATTTCTGCCGCAAACGCTGTTGTGCTTGTAATGGTTGTTATTGATAATATGATTGCTATAAAATTTTTCATTACTCATTCCCTCCATAAACTATATCCGTAAGTATAACTTCATCATTTGATTTTCTGATTTAAGCTGTTCGGTAACCTCATACAACTCTTTATATTTAGGCAGTAAATTGTCCTTTAATTCGTTTGCTTGACGGTCAATATCGCAAAGATAATCATTTAGTCTGCCACACAAAAAAAGAGTATTATAAAATGCACTGTGATGATTTTTGAGATATGTTCTGCACAGCATACCGTATTTGCCGATAGGCTTACATTCGGGAACGGTCAAGTTTGGGATATAATAATCTCCGACCTTTGTATAAGTTCCTCCGTTTTGTTCAAATATTGATTTCATTGAATTATTCTCCTATGATATAAATTATTTTACAGAGGGTATATCACAGAAATTCTGTCCGTTATTTGTCCGTTAAAGTTATAAAAATATAGTAAAAACTATAATATGTTAAATTATTACATTGTGTAAAAATCCGCATAATAGAGCCATTTGTAAGAGGTTAGAAGAAGTTAGAAAACCCTCCTTCCCATTTTCAAATCCCTCCTTCTCCGCCAAATTGAGGTCCTGAAAACCGCATAACCAAGCGGTTTTCGGGATTTTATTTTTACTCGATTTTGCGTTTGGTCTTTATTCGGTCTTTATGATTTAACTCATAATACCTCACAATGCCTTGATTTAAGCCATTTTACAGAAAAATACTCAATATTGTTCTGATTACTTTTTGACTACTTGTATTTTTATCGGTAATTTCTGTAATAAATTTATTATGTATTTTTGTTCTTTTGTCTTTACGCTTGGTCTTTATTTCCGCCTGTAAACGAAAATGAATTTGCAACGGCTTCGCTTGCCCTTGCCTGCGCTTCCATAAAGGAATGAGCGTAAATATTCATTGTGGTACTTGCCTGCGCGTGTCCTAAACAGGCTTGAACTGTTTTTACATCAACACCGTTTGAAATCAGCAAAGAAGCGTTTAAATGTCCGTATAGTATAATAAAGACAAACGGTAGAAGCTGCATAAAATCAAGGTTTTCGAGGTTTGTCTTATTATATTTTCAATTCTTTTTCCACCAAAATCTAATGAGATAATTGTCGAAATAACCGTTGTGTAAAATTAAAGACAAAAGAACAGCAAAACTTGGATAAAAAACAGAAAACGGTCCGAAAAATTGCTTTTCTAACATTTGTATGCTATAATCTAACCAACGGATAAAGCATAAATTAATTAGAATTTTAGCGAGGTTATACATTATGAAGTCTGATGAAATTTTAAAATACTGTCTTGAAAATTTAGATGGAACAGTCTTAGTGAACAGTTGGGGAGAAAGGGGGATTTTCTATAATCCTAATAATATTTTAAAACGAGGTGTTTACATTTTAACTGTTAAGGAAAAAGACGGAGAAAATGATAAAAGTTCAAATCTGGATAGAGAAGGTGTATATCGTATAAATATAGGAGTAAAAAAAAAGACATTTATTGATATGTTTGGTGAAATCCCCAAACGCCCAAGCAAAGGGTGTATTGTTAATATGGAATATGATTTTACATCAATAAACAATATTATTCCACACCCTGTATATGCATGGATGAGTTGGATATGTTGCTTAAGTCCAACTGAAAAGACTTTTAATAAATTAAAACCACTTATTCAAGAAGCGTATGAGTATGCTAAAGAAAAATACAAAAAGAAAAAATAATAAAATTCCGATTTATAGAACAGCTAAAAACTATTTTAATAAATTTATCAAATTTGATAAAATACTGTCAAAATTTGTCGCATAGGTGTGACGAGAGCTATGCATATTTACATATCTGAGCCCCTCGCGTTCACAAAACTTTTTCAGCCACGAACGGCGATTGAGGCGACAGCGGTGAGCCGTCTGCGGTTTTGAATACAAATTCGTTATTTTCCCACGCGTCAAAAAGCTGTATTTCTTCGTTCTGATAAAAATTCTGTAATCTTTGCAAATGACCGAATATCTCTGACGGAAGTTTTAAGCTGCGTTCAGATTTTGATGTTTTCGGCGTGTCAATCTGCAATCCCTGACTGCATATGTAGTTGAGCGTCTTTCTGACACTAATAATATGATTGTCAATGGTAAAAATGCTGATTTATTCCAAGCAGTTTAAGATAATACGGCTGATTATCAAGATATTTTTCAAGTTCTTCGTTTGCCCGTTCAACACCGAAATGCTTTGTTTTGTTAAAGAACTCCTCTATCTCTTTTTGAATTTTATCAAAGTCGCTTGAAATAAATTCAAGAAAGGACATTCCATCTTTCCGGAAGATATTTCTTTGTAATTTGTACAGCCGTTTTTGAAATCAATGCAGTTTACGCAATCATCACCCGGAGGGATAAAATCAAATTCATACATACAATGTTCACAGTCGGGCGCTCTCAAATAAACTTTTTCAATATTGTTTTTTCTACCAATTACATATTTCATAATAGCAAGGAAGTTATTGTTAGAGGCTCAAAAATAAAAATGCAAGGCTCATTATCGATAAATAAATCTGATAAGGACATAATCATAAATGATTATGTCCTTATAATTTTAATATGTCTCTCTATTTCGGAATTTGTTTCGATAACTATTGGAATATTACTAAGGCAATATATCAGCATTTTCTTTCATATAATCAATAAAATATTTGCTTGCAATCGGCAGGCTGTTTTTATCTTTATATGCAACAGCAAGTGTTCTGTAAACAGGAGGGTTTGTCGGCAGACAAACTATATCATAATTTGTGCGTCGCAATACCAGTTCTGCCAAAATACTAGCTCCCAAACCCGCCTCCACCATTGATATGGAGAATTAAAGCAATTACAAAATGAGATTACAGAACTGAAAAAGCAGACTGCCACATATGATTATATGGACGACAATATGCCTGAATGGCTAAACCGACAATTCAAAAGCTGATGGACAAGGGTGTGCTTGTTGGTGACGAA
>CAJUEZ010000054.1 GCA_910585485.1 uncultured Clostridia bacterium | reverse complement strand
TAGGTTTCCGTATATTTTTTTACCTTACTGTAACATTTCTATTGTAATCCTACACGTATTTTTCTTTTTGTGGTACAATATCTATTGACAACGCGTTGTTTTGCGTGTATAATAGCTTTAGCACTTTAACGCAATAAAGTCAAATTGATTTGGAAAGGATTTTATTTATGTCTAATTGGAAATTACATACACCAAACGGTGTAAACGATATACTGCCGGATGATTGTACTGTAAAAAAAGAAATCGAGGCTGCGATTTGGTCAGTATTCTCATCAATCGGCTATAAGGAGGTTGAAACACCCTCATTTGAATATTACGACTGCTATGCCGATGTGAACGGTCAAATTTCACAGGAGCACATGTTCAAGTTCTTTGACGAGCATGGGCGCATACTTGCGCTTCGCCCCGATTTCACCACATCAATAGCGCGTATGGCATCAACCAAAGCGCCCGAAGGCGCTTATCCCTTGCGCTATCTTTATACAGGAAGCGTGTTCAGAGTTGAGCAGACACAGGGCGCACGTCAAAGAGAATTTACTCAGAGCGGAATTGAACTTATTGGCTCATACTCTCCCGCCGCCGACGCGGAGGTAATTTCCGCGGCTATGGAGGCTGTTATGGCAGTCGGAATTGAGGATTTTTCAATGGAAATAGGTCAGATTGCATTTTTCAACGGTCTTGTGCAGCAAGCCGGACTTGATGAAAAATCAATCGAAAAACTCAGAGAACGTATTGACTCCAAGGACTCCGTCGGAATTAAGACAATTACGGACAAACTTAACATTGAGGACAGCATTAAAAATCTTATCATTGATTTGCCGTACCTGTTTGGCGGCGCGGAAATATTTGAAAAGGCTTACGTTGACGGTCTTAATGAAATGTCTAAAATCGCGCTTGACAATCTAAAACGTATTTATGAACTTCTTTGTCTTTACGGCTTTGAAAAGTACGTATCAATCGACCTCGGCATGCTTGAGAGTATAGATTATTATACCGGCTCAATATTTAAGTGCTACACACACGGTGTAGGTTTCCCGATATGCGCGGGCGGACGCTATGATAATCTTATGAGCAGATTCGGCGCTCCGAAGGGTGCTGTCGGAGCAGCGATAGGCATAAACAGACTTATTTCCGTGCTTTCTGATAAAGACACACACGAAGTTTCCGCGTCTCTTGTGTATGCAGAGAATAATGCAGAGGGCATTGCTTATGACATTGCATACAATCTGCGCGTAAACGGCTGTCTTGTGGAAATGTATATAGGCGACGGAACATACAAAGACGCCGAGGAATATTCAAAGACAAGAAATATAAACGCAATGCTTCGTGCATTTCCTGATGGTAAACTCCAAATCAACGATTTTGCAAAGCACGAAATAATTGAAACAACCGCCAATGAATTTTTAGGATATTATGACGACAATCTGATGTTTGACGATGGCTGTGACTGCGGTCATGAGCACAATCACGACTGCGGCTGCGGTCATGAACATTAATTTAGGAGGACAGGCAATGAGATATTTAACTGTTGCTCTTGCAAAGGGCAGACTTGCGGAACTTAGTATGGAGCTGTTTATGTCTATGGGAATGGACTGCTCCGAAATGAAAGAAAAAACAAGAAAACTGATTTTCACCGACGAAAAAAACAAGATGAAATTTATTCTTGTAAAAGCGTCGGACGTGCCTACATACGTTGAATACGGCGCGGCTGATATAGGAATTGTCGGCAAGGACACGCTTTTGGAGGAAAGCCGCAATCTCTATGAGATGATTGATTTGGGTTTCGGTAAATGCAAAATGGCAGTATGCGGTCCACCAGAACTAAAGGGTAAGCTTGACACTATGACAAATTTACGTGTCGCTTCAAAATACCCTCACATTACGCTCAAGTATTTTCAGGACGACAAAGGTCAAACGATTGAAATTATAAAACTAAACGGTTCTGTCGAACTTGCTCCGCTTGTAGGACTTTCAGATGTAATTGTGGATATTGTCGAAACAGGCAAAACGCTTTTTGAAAACGGTCTTGACGTTTTGGAGGACGTTTGTCCGCTCAGCGCAAGATTTGTTGTGAACAAAGTCAGTATGAAAATGGAAAAAGAGCGGATAATGAATATAGTGACAAAGTTTAAGGAAAAGATAGAAACCAAATAATGAATAAGCCGTTTTTTAAAGGAGTTGAGTGGAATGAGAATTTATCCCGCGATAGATATTAAAGATGGAAAGTGCGTACGGCTTTTTAAGGGACAATTTTCGGACGTTACCGTATACGGCGACTCCCCTGCCGAAATGGCTAAAAAATGGGAGGCGCAGGGCGGTGAATACATACACGTGGTTGACCTTGACGGAGCGTTAAAAGGACATGGTGTAAATGCCGAAAAAATCAAGGAAATATGCCGTTCTGTAAATGTACCCGTGCAGACAGGCGGAGGCATACGTACCATGGAAGACATTGAGGCAAAGCTTGCATGCGGAATTGACAGAGTAATCATCGGTACAAAAGCCGTTGCGGACAGCGAATTTGTAAAGCGCGCCGTTGATAAATACGGCAGAAAAATAGTTATCGGCATAGACGCAAAAGACGGCATGGTCGCCGTTGAGGGCTGGGAAAAGACCAGCGATTTTACAGCGGTTGAATTTGCTGAAAAAATGGTGTCAATCGGAGTTGGGACAATCGTTTACACAGATATTGCGACCGACGGAACGCTTGCGGGTCCTAATGTCAGCGCAATGACTGAAATGGCAAAGGCGGTTGACGCTGATATAATCGCGTCAGGCGGTGTAGGCAGTCTTGCACATATTAAATCGCTTGTCCCCGCAGGGGTCGAGGGCGTTATTGTCGGCAAGGCTCTATATACAGGAAAAGTTAATTTATACGAAGCGATTCAAGAGGTAAAGTAATATGCAAAAGGTAGTCAGCCTTACAAGGCGCGCTATTGAAGAATACAATATGATTGATGAGGGTGACAAAATCGCCGTTGGTGTATCTGGCGGTAAGGACAGCCTTGTTCTTTTGTGCACGCTTGCCGAACTTTCACGTTACTATCCGAAAAAATTCACGGTTGTCGCGCTCACTCTCGATATGGGATACAAATCGGACTATTCAAAAATACAGGCGCTTTGTGATAAATTAGGAGTAGAATTTAAAGTTAAGTATACAAATATAAAAGAGATTGTATTTGATATAAGAAATGAGTCAAACCCATGCTCGCTGTGCGCAAAAATGCGCCGAGGGTCATTAAACGACTTCGCGCTCGAAAACGGCTGCCGAAAGGTAGCTCTCGGACATCACAATGACGATGTGCTCGAAACATTTTTACTGAGCCTCATGCACGAGGGCAGAATACACTGCTTCTCGCCCGTTACCTACCTTGACCGCACACAGCTTTATCAGATACGTCCGATGATTTATGTTCGCGAACGCGACATCCGCGGTGTTGTGCGAAATCATGACATTCCTGTGATTCACAGCGAATGCCCTGCTGACGGATATACACAGCGCGAGTATATGAAAGATTTAATTAAGCGCTTGGAAAAAGAAATGACGCCAGGACTGCGTAAACGTCTTTTCCGCGCGGTACACGACAGCGGCATCGACGGTTGGAAAACCGTCAAATAACTTAGGGGACACTAAATTTTAGTGTCCCTGAGTTTAGTATATGACACAAAACATATATACTTTATGAGGTGATTAACATTGGATTTACACAATCAATATATATTTGAAGGCTCGTTTGGCTTAGAGAGAGAAACAATACGCGCCACATCTGACGGGCGCTTAGCCAAAACACCGCATCCTTTTTCTGATAACAAATATATGAGCCGTGATTTTTGTGAAAGTCAACTTGAACTTATCACTCCCGCCTGTGAAACCATTGAATCTCTTATGACTGCTTTACGTTATCTCGACAATGAGGCGCGTTCCATACTCAAGGAAAAGGACGAATACTTATGGCTCAACAGTAATCCGCCTCATATTGATTCAGAAAATGACATTGTGATAGCGGACTTCAACGGAAATCAAGCTGATAAAAAGGAATACCGCATAAAACTTGCTTCACGATACGGCAAACGTCTCATGCTCTATTCGGGAATACATTTTAATTTTTCTTTTTCAGACCGTTTTATAGAATCCATATTTGATGGAAAAGGTTCTGTAAACGAATTTAAAAATGCGCTTTATTTTCGCCTTTCAAAGCAGGTATTCCGCTATAGCTGGCTTATAGTTCTCCTTTCATCATCAAGCCCTGTATACGATTTATCTCTTGACGCAGACGGACTTTCGGGTGATGGTTTTGACGGGTACGCGTCAAAGCGAAACGGTGAAAACGGATATTGGAATAAATTCATACCAATACTTGACTACAGTGATTTACGCTCTTATATAAAATCAATAAACCATTATATCGAAAACGGAAATCTCTTCTCATCAGGAGAACTGTATCTTCCCATGCGTTTAAAGCCGTCCGGAAACAACAGTACCGAATCTCTTATAGAGAATGGCGTGAATCACATTGAACTACGTATGTTCGACGTCAATCCTCTCGCGCCTTTGGGAATATTTAAAGAAGACTTATATTTTGTGCATTATTTTCTGATTTATCTTACACAGCTTCCTGATTTTGTTTTTACTCGCGAACTCCAGGAAGCTGCAATCGAAAATCACAAAAACGCGGCAAAATACGATATTGACAGCATGACAATCAACGGTTATCCGGCAAAGGATGCCGCTAATGGATTACTTGACGATATGACGGAATACTTTAACGATTTTCCGCGTGTTATAAAAAATATTGAGTTTCAGAAAAAGAAAATATCGGAAAACAAACGTTACTGCGTAAAGGTATATGCAAAATTCAATAAGAATTTCACGCAAGAAATGATTAACATTGCGAGATAATCTAAAACAGATTAATATTTCACGCTTTATTGAACATACTAATAACACCGAAAGACAGAGAGGAGCGAGAAATATGTCTCATCATAAAAACAAATCTCAAAATTCAGATTCAAAAAATATAAAGCCGAGCGATATAAAAGGTAAGCTTGAAGTGCCTGACAAACGCGAACGCAAAGACGGTCCGGGCGGTAATTAATACCACCCGAACCGTCTTTTTTTAATTATTCCGCCAAATATACGTTATAGTTACCTGTTATCGCGTTTGACTCTCTGTCTGAACTTGTCAGCACATCTATAGTATTACCTCTTACTCCTGTATCACGCACTTCTCTGTAACCTATTCCCTCTATGTATATTTTACTTTTCAGCGGAATCACCCTCGGATCAGCCGCCACAATCTGTCCTACCAAAGCATCCAGATTCTCACCGTAGCAGTTTACGGAATAACCGTTATTTTCAGCCGGACTGGACGTATAACCTGTCACACGGAAGTTCCCCAAATATTTTCCTGTTCCCGAACTTCCATCAAGTGACGCGGCGCTTACACTTTCCGTTGTTCGAGGTGTGCTGCTGAAATATCTGCTGTAGCACCATCCCTGAACTGTTCCGTCCCATGTTTGCCACCATTTTCCGCTATCGTCAACACCTATTATCTCTAACTTGCTTCCAAGCGGATAGACTGTCAGGATATTCGCCGATGACGAAGGGTCTGCACGACAATTCAAGCCGCTGTTCGCATTTACGTACCACGTTTCAAAGCCGTCTGCTCCGACGTGTGTACCAAACGCGAATATACCCGCTAACATCAAAATGGTTGTTATAATTTTTTTCATTTTTTCTCCTCCTAATATTTAATGACTCTACAAACATAGTTTGCATATTATAATATGAAATAAGATTATAATAACGAATACTTGTCCCAATTTATTCCTTTCATATTTAAGAGCCTGAAACTTAATAATCCGTAAAATATAAAAGGAAGCATTAAAAAACGCTTCCCCAATTTTATATTCACAAATTCGTAGTCTCCTGAAATAGTCCTCCACCACACCGCCGCGCGGCATCTGCATGAACTGCAAATTTTCGCCGTCCGCATTACCTATGCTCGTTGAAAAGAAATATCTTTGACAAAATATTAATCATTATGTCGTATACTATATACAGCTTATCCCCTCCACCAACACTTTTATCCTGTAATTGTATACATTTTTACCTTTCTTTTTCATATTTTCCATTATTATACTGTATTTAAATATAAAAATCAATACTTTGGTATAATTTGTAAAATAATTGTAAAATAAATACAGTTTTGGTATAACTTTGATTATTTTGATAACACGCGCCGTCTGTTTTTTGATTGTATTTGTCTATTTTTTGTGATATAGTTATAGATAGAAAATATTTCAGATTAGAATCTTTATTCTGCAAGGAGGTGCGCAATGAAACTGATTGCCCCGGATTACTGCAAACAATTTTCCTGTATTGCGGATAAGTGCCGCCATAGCTGCTGTATCGGTTGGGAAATAGATATTGATGATGACACATATAACTACTATACATCTCTTGACGGACAATTCGGCAAACGTCTTGCGGATAACATTGTATGCCTCGAATCTTCCCGTCATTTTAAATTATCCCAAAACGACCGATGTCCGTTTCTTGACGCAAATAATTTGTGCGGTATAATAACAGAACTTGGCGAAGATAAGTTATGTCAAATTTGCGCCGACCATCCGCGCTACAGAAACTTTTTTTCAGACAGGATTGAAATCGGTCTTGGTCTTTGCTGTGAGGAGGCGGCGAGACTTATACTTACGAGCCAGGAACAAACGCGCTTGGTTTTAATTGACAGTGACGGTATTGATAATCCATGCGATGAATCTGACAACAACTTTTTTGCGCTGAGAAATCTTTTATTTGACATCATACAAAACAGAGAATATTCCATCAAAGACAGAATATTTTCGCTGTGTGAGGTATGCGAGATAGAATTTTTGAAAAAAACACCGTCGGAATGGGCGGATATATATTTAAATTTGGAAATACTGGATAATTCATGGACTGATGAATTAAACAGCTTGAAAAACCTCGAAAATGTTCCGCAATATTTATTTTCATCTCCCGAATGGGAAATCTCATTTGAGCAGCTGTTAATATACTTTATCTTCCGCCATACTCCCGACGGATTATATGACGGAAGAATGAAAAAACGCATTGCATTCGCTATATATGGACTATACATAATATGTCTGCTGTGCGCGGTAAAAAAAACAGCAAGCATTAATGATTTTTTGAATATTGCCCGTATGTATTCAGCGGAAATCGAGTATTGTGAGAACAATATGAATAAGCTACTGAATATTTATTAATCACTCGTTTCATAACCGGCACATTCTCTTTATTACAACCTCGGATTTCATACCAATATTGTAAAATTTGATTAGAATTATTGGTTATTTTGCCAAAAAATTGTACAAATTATCACTATTTTACTTGACACAATGCTATGATATGGTATAATACCTATTATAAGTATTTTAAATGTTTTATTAAAGAGGATGGATTCAATATGGATAATTACAATGGAAAATACTGCCCAAACTGTGGAACCAACTTGCCGCCCGAAGCCGTATTTTGCGGCGCGTGCGGATATAAATTTACTGATGCGCAATCGGAACAAGACCAATATAGCAATCAGCAGGCTTACTATAACAATCAATCCGGATATAATAATCAACAACCCAACTACAATCAACAACCCAACTATAATCAACAACCCAACTACAATCAACAACCTGATTATAACAATTATCCTCCGCAGGAAGCCCCATATCTTCCACCGTATCCAAATGACAGCGGGAAAACATTGAAAATTGTTATAATTATAATTTCTATAATTCTCGCGTTGGCGATTATTGCATTCGGCATATATTTTCTCATCACAAAAACACATAATAACGGCAATGATGAGAATAGACTGTTAGCTTCGACGACGCAGACGCCTTCACCGTCACCAACAGCCACGGCTCAGCCGTCACCGTCACCATCGACATTACCCTCTCCCACACCTGACGCGAACAGTCAGTTTGTGCTGCCATATTCAAGCATACGGGAAGTCACTATCTCGGATCTGATTGGACTTGACACGGGGCAACTTATGATTGCGCGTAACGAAATATACGCGCGACATGGCAGACAATTCAAAACAGATTGGCTGCAAACGCATTTTAACTCATGCTCCTGGTACTCCGTAAATCCATACTATAATTACAGTAACGAAGACAGTATGCTTACGGCTCTTGAGTTGAAAAATGCGAAATTTATACTTGACTATGAGAATGCTCATAAAAATTAAGCTACATAAATCTTTAAAAAACTATATTTTAAACAGTACATAATATTTAAAAACAAATAATCATATGAAATTAAGGAGGAAATTTATTATGTCAAATTGTCCAAATTGCGGAAATGATATTCCGTCAGGAAACAAGTTCTGTACCAGATGCGGTTACAAAATAGAAGAGGGTGCTCCAATTCAACCCACCGCTCCAACCCAGCCTCAAAAGGGTTTCCACGCGTCTTCCGGATTCGATACACCGTCAAACATTGACCAGCCTGTTCAAGAACAGAATGCGCAAAATTATCAACCCATTCAGTCCGAGCAGCCTGTTCAGACAAACTATTACACGCAAACTGATAATAATTATCAGCCTCAGGATTATTATCCGCCGTATACTCCAAAGAAAAACAAAGTTCTGCCTATAATCATAAGCGCATGCGCTCTTTTCTTTGTGGCAATCGCGGTATTCCTTGTCGTTATTTTGACACAGCCAAGCAAAACTACACCGGAGGGCGCGGTTAAAATCGCTATAACAGAATATAAAAAATCAACAAGAGAAATAGCAAAAACATCTGTCAAATATCGCATGGATTTGGATGGATTAGAAAACCAATTTATGTCTTTATATGATGATTTCATTGGTACTTTTGAATATGACATTAAAGATGTAGATATAAACGGAACATCCGCTACCGTAACAATTAGCTATTCCATAGTTGACATGGATGATGTCGCTGAGGCGATTTACGATAAATACGGTGTAGACATTGACGATGACCTCGAATCCATGAGTAAAAACAAAGCAAAAGAAATATTATCTCTCGCATCTAAAGAGGTAAGAAAGGCGTATAAGAGAGAATTCGAAGAGGATCTCGAGTTACATAAGAGCGGTAATGAATGGCAACTTGATAGTGATTTAGATTATATTTTTAATTAGTTAATTGGGAGGAAATTTATTATGCCAAATTGTCCAAATTGCGGGAATGATATTCCTGAAAAAGCACTTTTTTGTATGATGTGCGGTTATGATGTTTCATCAGCCGAAAATACAGAACCACAAAACACTCCGATTCAGCCGGAAATGCCGATTCAGCCGGAAATACCAAATCAACCGGCATCTGAACAGGCTCAACCAGTACATAATACTCAGCAAAACTTTGCTCAGCCGCAAAATCATAATCAGCAAGTTCCGCCTCAGGGTTTTGAACAACAGTGGAATTATCAGCAAACACCGCAGGAGTATCCACAATATCAACAGGCTCCACAATATCAGCAATCTCCACAGTACCCGCAGAAAAAGAAAAACCGCTGGGTATTGCCGGTAGTGATCATAGCAGTGGTATTTGTGCTTGCTGTGGCGGCAGCTATTCTTTTGCCAAAGCTTCTCGACAAAGACAACTCTCAAAATGGCGCTCAGCAAAATCAGCTTATCAACACTCCTGAAGCGGCAGTCACAACGGCAATAGACGATGTAAAGTCAAAACTCAAGGCTGATCTTCCTAATGTTGTTATGGAGGCAATGCCCGATGAGTTAAGTCCATACAAAAATGAACTGTCAACATTCATGTCAGATATAAGTAATACAATAATTGATACTATCCAGTATAAAGTTCTCAATTCAAACGTAAACGGTGATAATGCAATTATTACTGTGGAATTTTCAGTTCCTGATTTTGAGAGTTTATCTGACTTATCAGAAAATCAGGTTATGGAACTCGGCATGGCTATGCTAACAGGCAATATGAAGAATAAAATCCAAGAACTTATGAGTAATTTAGATACCATTACAGAAACAGAGGATATTAAGGCTCATAAGGAAGGTGACAAATGGGTCGCGGAGTTGCCTGATGAAATAAACGACGTTTTGGATGAACTGGAAGACTATGTTTAATAAAATTCAATAACACATTTAGAGCAACCAATACGATTGCTCTTTTTGTTTGAAAAATATCAGTACATACACGGCAAGGGGTAGATGTTCAGTATGCCGCGCTTGCCGTTTGAACACAAAAAAAGAATGTCCTTATTGGTTCAAGTCCAATAAGGACACTCGATATGGTTGCGAGGGCTGGACTTGAACCAACGACCTTCGGGTTATGAGCGCGAACTCCCAATTTTTACCAATTTCATTCCAAGCCAATACGCAACCATATTGTCCAACCAATTTCAATATATTTTCAATTATCAAAAGTATATTTTGACTTATTCCATTATTCTTTGAGGGAAATCGGAGGGAATTATTTTTTCTTACGTCCTCTACGCATTACCAAGGAGTTAATATTTTCTAACAATCCCGCAATTAATTCTAAATCGTTTTCTTGTTCCGCTGGAATTAAATTTGTAATACAATCCCTTAAAGCTGACATTGCCATTGTAAATTCCTCAATCCCCATTGTTGTAATTACTCCATCGGGAGTAAACTCTACATATTCTGCATTTTCTATTGGTATCATAATGTATAACCCACCTTTCATAATTTCTACAACTATTCGGGTAGGTTATTTTTAATCTATGGTTTTGTTATAGCTAGTATAAGAAAAACAGTATTATAACTTCATAACACTGTTTCCCTTTTGATTACATCTTATTTTATCTTTATTAAGCCTATATTTGCTTTATAAGACTTTATAATATCTTTTTGGCAAAGGTGTTCGCCGAAAGGATAATAACGGTTATAGAGCGTTTTTCAATAATTATATTGGTATTACATTTATAATTGGAGTATAATTCTTATCCCATAACATAATCTTTGTTTGACTATCTGACGGTAAATCAAAGGTTATATTGAGAACACTGTTTAATAATTCATTTTCACCTATTTTTAATTCCGTCAATCTCCCATTATCATATTTAGCAACAAACAGTGTTATATCATTTAAACTTTCTCCATTCAGTGATGTTACTGTATATCTGACCTTATCATCAACAGTAGTTTCCTCTATTTTTACCTTGCCTATATAATTCCCTATCGGTTCAATCTCTTTTATTGGTTTGATTGATGGCTCTGTTGTTGGTGATGGAGTTTCTATTGGACTTGGAGAGTTTGTTGGTATAGTTGTGTTTTTAGGAGTTTCCGTTGGTGTAGTCGTAGGTGATGATGTCGGAGAAGTTGTTGGAGTTCCCGTTGGTTTTGGTGTTTCCGTAGGATTAGGACTTTGCGTTGGTGCTACTGTCGGTTTAACCGTTGGAACAGGAGTATTTGTTGGTTTCACTGTCGGAGACGAAATGGGAATATCTGTAGAAATTGGTGTTATAGTAGGTGTTGGAGTCGGACTTA
>CAJUEZ010000053.1 GCA_910585485.1 uncultured Clostridia bacterium | reverse complement strand
AATCCTCCGCCAAGAGCGTGCATTTCCTGTCCTGTAAGGTTTTTAACGATTTCATAAAGAGCACCGCCGCTTCCTACGCCGGTAGGTTCTTTTACAAGCACGAATGTTATAGATGCAATGACAACCATTGATACGAAGTGTGGCACATATACAAGTGTCTGAATAATTTTCTTGTACCACTGAACCTTCATTTCATTCAGAAGCAGAGCAAGTATAATCGGCAACGGGAAGAAGAACAAAATATTCATACCCGAAATGATAACTGTGTTCTTCAACAGCTGTAAAAAGCTTTTGTCTTGGAAGAACATGATGAAGTTTTGAAATCCTATCCAGTCCTGGAAAAACGTTGCGCCAAAGAATTCATCACCCGCGGCGTAGTTCTTGAATGAAATAAGAATACCCCACATTGGCACAATCTTAAAAACTATAAAGTACAAGAAGCCGGGCAGAAGCAACAGATACATCCATCTATCACGTTTAATCTGCGTCCATCTTCTCTGTTTTTGCAATGCTTTCTCTTCCGGTGAAAGCACAACTTTTTGAGTTTTAGCCATAGTAGACCCTCCCTAAACAAAAAATTATGTTTTTAACTTTTGTGAAAATCTACGAAAATGGGCACTCATCCGCAATTTGCACAAAAACTAAAATGTCATAAATATATTATAGCGTATTTATTTCCATTTTGCAATAGATTTTGTGAATAAATTGCAAAAATTATTATTTTTTTTTGTTGTTTTGTATAAAATCACTATTTTACACAATCAATCGCCTAAATATATTTAAGTTGCATTATTTATAATAGCATTAAACCCTTGCAAAAGTCTATAGAAAAATCAGAGTTTTTTTGTTCAATTTAACGATAAAAAAATGACGAATTTTCATTCGTCATTTTTATTTGTTCATTCTGCATAAAAGTTTTATTCAGCTAAGAATTTGTTAAGTCTTATAACCTCTATACCCGCAAGCATTACGATTCCCGTACCGTGAGTATCGTTCAATCTCCAGCTGAGTTCGTACTTGTAGTAATCAGGAATAAATGAAAATTCACTGCCTCTGCATACTCCGTACACGTTACCGGCATGGTCAACGCTTATTTTTGAGATTGCTTCCCATGCCTTATATATTGCTTTCACATATTTTTCCGGATTTTTAAGCCATCCGAAACGTATACCCCTTGAAAAAGCGTATATAAACATTGACGTGCATGACGTTTCCGGATATGACTCCCAGTCATTCAATACCTGATGCCACATTCCATCCTCATCCTGAAGCTTTAGATAACCTTCGCAAAGCGTGTTCAAAAATTCAACAAGTTCTTTTTCCTTCGGATGATTCTCGGGAAGAGCCTCCAAAAGTTCAGTCATTGAGAAAACAACCCATCCGTTTCCTCTGCCCCAGGGCACGTTTGTCTTTGTGTCATACTTAAAATCATATACATGCGACATTATGTTTTCTTCCGGCATAAACAAACGTTTCTTGAAACCGAAAAACTGATTTGCCGCGTCATCTATATACTTTTGGTCTCCCGTAAACTGATAATATCTTACAAGGAACGGCACACTCATATAAAGGTCGTCCGCCCACATTGTCTGATTATGGAAGTGGTGCATCATTTCTTTGCGGAAGAAAGTACCGTCTTCAAGTCTCGCCTGATGATTGAAGATATAATCTCCCACATAATCGGCAACCTTCTTAACATCTTTAAGACCGACACACTTATTTACCTCAAGCATCATTGACGCGAACGAGCCGCAATCATCAAGACTGTCTATACTTGTAAGCAAGTTGTGTATTCCTGTAGCGCCGCCATATTGCTCCTTATCCCAAAGAGCGTAATCAAAACTGTCAATACACTGCTGAACATGGTCTTTTATATATTGAATTAAATCCTCAGAGCCTATAAGGAGCGCCGTGTGAAGAAGTCCGTAAAGAGTAACACCCAACGGATAATTCCAGTGTCCGAAATACTCTGTTTCATTATACGGTCTTACAAAAGTGTCAGGCGCGTCAATTCTCCAATATGAATTATCAACAACATGATTCATATCAGCCGCGTCATCAAATGGAAATTCAAATCCCGCGTCAAAAGTACCCATGTACATCCACACATCGTCTGTGCCGTCAACCCGCGCCGGATTTTCCCACTTTGCGTTCTCAGACGAAAGTGAAAATCCCCAGTCATTTCCGTCACACACGCATTTTACAAACACATTATATGTTCCGAACGGCAAATCAACTTCAAAAGTTTCCTTTCCGCCCTTTGAAGAGAAAACTTCTTTCTTATTAATATATACATATGTTTCACCCTTGGTGTCAAGCGTGAATTTATGGTTTGTATCCTTAATATCATTAAAAAATGCTTTTGTGTATCCTACAGCGTAACGTCCGGCAGTTGTGCCATACATACGCGTGAACTGTCCCTGTTTTAGTTCCTCGTCAGACCAGTCCTTAATCGGATAAAGCTTTTTGTCAAAATCGCTCTCGCTCATACCCAATTCAAATTCAGGCTCATATGTATCCTCCACCAATTCAGTGAACACAAAACCTTCCTGTCCGTCACGCTCCTTTGTCGGCATAAGCGTATAGAAATCCCATTTGCCTATCCATGTGCCAAAGTGCGCGCCGAATCCCGCTTTTGTTTTTTGGAAACGGATTCTGATGTCATTCCAGCCTTTCTTTACATTGAAGAAGACACGCGTTGCTGTCTCTGAATATCTTTCTTTAAAAATATCAGATTTGTAAACAACCTCGCCGTTTACATACATTACCATCGGTCCAAAACAGTTTATATCAAATCCGTAACTTGAATCACCCGCGCTGAATGTTTTCGCAAATGCCCATACGCAGTCCTTATCCTTGCTTTCAGGGAAAATCTTATTAAAATCAACAAGATACCTGTAATCTGTAGTGCGGACAATTCCGTTATTTGTGTAGGCGCGGTAATAAAGACCATGCTTAAGGTTTTGACCGACATATCTGTATGCAAGCGATGAAATTATCGCTTTAGGGTCAGTTCCTTCATATGAGTTGATACTTTGGCTGTCATCAAAATAATATCCCATGTTTTCCCTCTCCTTAAAACTTAATTATTAAGATTATTATACCATTATAGTTCCTTGATTGTCAATGCAAAATAGGTTATTTCTCACTTTAAAGCTATGAGCGGCAACTATCGCAAAAAGCCGCCGCAAATGCGGCGGCTTATATTAATACTTACCTGAAATTTATATTTTGAAGTCCGAGAGCCGCGGAATAGTCAGAAATTATATTCTGTATCTCCGCTTTTCGTTCTCCGCCCGGAAGCGACGGCTGATAATCGTTATATCCGTCATGACCCGAGACAGTCGCGGGGATTATCACCATATTGTCATCCACCTGCAGAACTCCGTCCACAAATGTGAAAATCTGTCTGTATATAGCCGTATTCTTATCTGACGGATTATTATGTCCGCCGAAACAGAAATTACCTAAACTATACGCGATATATTTCCCGTTATACTTTTCTATTCCCTGCAATACATGCGGATGCGTTCCTATTACAAGATCTGCACCTAAATCTATCGCTTTATGCGCCAGTTCTTTCTGTAAGTCATTCGGCTCAGTCGCTTTTTCCTCGCCCCAGTGCATACTGACTATAACAAGCTGCGCTCCGAGACTTTTCACCGAGCCAATAGTTTTCTCCAGTTTTTGCGCCTCTTCCTCGTTAAGCGCGTTTATTCCGACAAGTCCTACCGATATGCCGTTAATCTCCCGCATTGCAGTATTTGTACCTATAAAATTGGATATTCCGACCTCATTAAGGTATTTTATAGTGTCCGTAAGACTGACATCACCATAATCCGAACTATGGTTGTTCGCAAGATTCGCCGCCTCGACGCTTGACGTTGTAAGCACCTTCACATACTCCGGTTTACCGCGGAACGCGAATGTTTTATCCATACGTTTACCCTGATTTGAAAGAGTTCCTTCAAAGTTAACTATGGTAAGGTCGTCCTCCTCAAAAATAGGAGCGACGTTTCTGAAAAAATATGAATAATCACCGTTCTGCGCCTCAGCGTAAGACGCGAAACTTCCTTCTCTGGAAGCGTTTGCATCAGTGGCAAGAGTACAGTCTCCCACAGCCGTCACTGTTACCGTCTGAACATTCGGACTATATGATTCTTTCGCTTTTTTTTCGGTTCTTTTCTGAGCCATGCTCAATCCTATGGCAGCCGCAAACAAAATTACCGCTATCGACAACATTATTTTTCTTATACTCATTAAATATCTCCTGCCCCAAAAAATTTACCATACTATTATATTATTTTATTCTAAGAAAAGAAGTTTGTCAATACAATTTTAAAATTCTTTACGCATGATTTGACATAGTTATGAAACAAGCTCATAAACATAAATTATAGAAAGGGGTTATTCATATGAAAAATTTTGAAACAAGAGCTGCGGCAGCAGTGTTGCTATGCGCCATCGCCGCGCTTATCTTTTCTTTTATTAACTTTTTTGCCGTTAAACATCATGACGAGGGAAACACCTCCATAAAAAGCGTCGGCAAGAAAATACGGCGCGGCGCTATGGCATATTTGCGCAGGCAGTACGGAACAGTCGGCATATTCTTTGTTATAATGTATCTTATACTTACAGGTTTATCTATGAAAGGTTTCTTATCGCCTTTTGTGCCGTTCGCTTTTTTAACGGGCGGATTCTTCTCAGGACTTTCAGGGTTTATTGGCATGAAAATCGCCACCTATGCAAATACAAGAACGGCATGCGCCGCGCAAAAAGGACTAAACAAAGCGCTGAAAATAGCTTTCTCCGCCGGTTCGGTAATGGGACTTACAGTAGTTGGACTTGGTCTTTTAGATATAAGCGTATGGTTTATAATACTAAAATTTATATTTAAGCTTAATATAAATGATACTATGACCGCTATGCTCACCTTCGGCATGGGCGCAAGTTCAATGGCACTTTTTGCGCGGGTGGGCGGCGGCATATTCACAAAGGCGGCTGATGTCGGCGCTGATCTTGTCGGAAAAGTCGAGGCTGAAATCCCTGAGGACGACCCTCGCAACCCGGCATGTATCGCGGACAATGTAGGAGACAACGTGGGAGACGTCGCGGGAATGGGCGCGGATTTATACGAATCCTATGTCGGCTCAATAATATCCTGCGGCGCTCTTGCCGCAACGGCGGGACTTGGTTTCAACGGAGTGCTTGTGCCGATGCTTATCGCGGCAATCGGAATACTCGCCTCAATAGCCGGCACATTTTTTGTCAGTGTAAAAGAAGACGCTTCACAAAAAGTACTGCTCTCCTCGCTTCGCCGAGGCACATACATCAGTTCAATTTTGTCCGCCATAGGCGCCGCAATACTTATCTTCACGCTTCTGCCCGAATCGTCAAACGTATTCTGGGCGGTAATATCAGGTCTTTTGTCAGGTGTTCTTATTGGTTTTTTTACCGAATACTATACGTCAGATTCTTACAAGCCGACAAAAGAACTCGCCTCCTCCTCATCCACCGGCTCCGCCACGGTAATAATTGACGGAATCGCGCTTGGTATGTCATCTACCGCCATACCGGTTATAATAATAGGAATCTCTGTCATAGTCAGTTTCTTTACTGCCGGCGGTTTTGCAAGTTTCGCAAAGGGACTGTACGGAGTTGGTCTTTCCGCGGTCGGCATGTTGTCCACACTTGGTATAACGCTTGCTACCGACGCTTACGGTCCTGTCGCTGATAATGCCGGCGGAATTGCTGAAATGACATCCATGCCGTCTTTTGTGCGCGAGAGGACTGACGCTCTTGACTCTCTCGGCAACACAACTGCCGCCACCGGCAAAGGCTTTGCTATAGGCTCGGCGGCTCTGACGGCTTTGGCGCTTATAGTATCATATACCGACAAAGTAACCGCAATGGGTGTTAAACTCAACTTATCTGTTACAAATCCCGCCGTGCTCATAGGCTTATTTGTCGGAGCAATGCTCCCGTTCCTTTTCAGCGCGATGACAATGAGGGCAGTCGGACGTGCCGCACAAAAAATAGTCATTGAGGTAAGACGGCAGTTCCATGAAATAAAAGGACTTATGGAAGGAACAGCCGAGGCGGATTATGAATCATGTGTTGACATATGCACAAAATCCTCGTTGCGCGAGATGATTTTCCCGGCAGCGTTAGGCATTGCGGCGCCTATAGCAACAGGGCTTGTACTTGGCTGTAACGGAGTTGTCGGAATGCTTTCAGGCTCGCTTATATCAGGCTTCGCGCTCGCGATTATGATGGCAAATTCAGGCGGCGCATGGGATAACGCGAAAAAATATATTGAGGCGGGTAATTTCAACGGAAAAGGAAGTGAAAATCATAAAGCCGCAGTTGTGGGAGACACCGTCGGCGATCCGTTCAAGGACACCTCTGGTCCTTCGGTAAATATCCTTATAAAACTTCTGTCTATGGTTTCAATAGTATTTGCGGCGGTTATCGCCTCATACGGCGGTATGGGATTATTTTAAAGTATTGTCTTAGATAAAAATTTGTGATATACTTATATAGAATACATATATCAGGGGGATATACAAATGAACAAAAACACTCTTACAAAAACTCCGGTGGTCTGCGCCATAGCGATTTTATGCTGTCTGCTGTGGGGCAGCGCCACACCGTCAATAAAGATAGGCTATCAGCTTTTTGATATTCATTCCGATGCCGTAGCCTCTCAGATACTTTTCGCGGGACTCAGATTCGCTCTCGCGGGTATTTTAACTATTCTGTTCGGAAGTCTTATAAGCAAAAAACTGCTTACTCCTAAACGCAAGTCACTCTTTCCAATCGCAAAACTCGCGATGGTGCAGACGATTCTGCAATATGTCTTTTTCTATATAGGACACGCGAACACATCAGGTGTGAAAGCGGCGATTATAAACGGCTCAAACGTATTTCTCGCAATCTTATTCGCTGTATTGATTTTCAAATCCGAGAAAATGACATGGCTTAAGCTTTTAGGCTGTATAACAGGATTCGCGGGAATTATTGTTATTAACATAAACGGCTTAGACTTTGATTTGAATATGAAACTTTCCGGCGAGGGAGCCATACTTATTTCAGCCGCGGCATACGCTCTTTCTTCGGGAATGATAAAAAAATACTCATCTGACGAAAACCCCGTTGTTTTAAGCGGTTATCAATTCCTTCTCGGCGGCGCCGTCATGTCCATTATCGCCTTTTGCGCAGGAGGCAGAATATCAGGCTTCAACATAGCCTCAACCTCGCTTCTAATTTATATGGCGATGATTTCATCTGTCGCGTACACGCTTTGGGGAATACTCCTTAAATATAATCCCGTAGGTAAAGTTACCGTGTTCGGTTTCACTAATCCTCTTTTCGGTGTTATTCTTTCGGCAATATTGCTTGACGAGGAAAATCAGGCGTTCGGAATCTACGGTCTTATTGCTATTACGCTTGTGTGCGTGGGAATATTTATGGTTAACAAATCAAAGAATTGAAAACATTATAAAGTATATAAAATAAGCGCTTTGGATAAAACTTATCCAAAGCGCTTATTTTAACACCCGCATCTACCGTGCTATTGGTGTCCGATTAAACATCGGTTCTTTTTGTTTCATTACAGATTCTCTTTAAAATAATTTTCAAGTGTCTGCGCTGCTTCTGTCTCATCGCTGCCTTCAACCTTGACAGTCACAAGATCTCCCTTTTTCACACCAAGACATGTAATAGTGAAAAGTCTCTTTAAGTTTTCAATTCTCTGATTATATACAATACTAACATTTGAACTAAAGTTCTGCGCCTCTTTCACAAGCTTGCCGGCGCGTCTGGCATGAATTCCGTTTTCTCCCTGAATCTTGTAAGAAAATTCTTTCATGGTTAAAACCTCCATTCTTATCGGAAATTCTCCTTTGAATTATTTCCTCATTGTTTGTTTTTATACCTTTTCGATATAAAATATATACTTCCGTATATTGGCTATATTATACCACGGCAGTCTTTTTGTCAACAAAAAACCGCTCAAACCCACCTTTTCGCTAAATTTTATAATGAAGTTTACATAAATTTTATGAACTTTTACACTTGATTTTTAAATTAAAAGCGTACTTTTCAATAAAATTCCGATATTTTTGTTATATATTCAGAGTATTTTATAGCTTCTTCACGCGGCGCGATGATTTTTACGTCAGTTCCGAAGGCTGAGAGCCACCCGTAAAACTGCGCGCTTATGTCAACTTTCATTCTCGCGGTAAAAGTGCCGTTATTATTTTCATGTATGATTATATCCTTACCAAATCTGTCCATAACAACACCTATAAGCTTATTATTAAAGCTAATTTCAAGTTCTTTCTCGCTGCCCGCGAACATTCCAAAGGTCTTTTTTGAAAAAACGGCAATATCAAAATCCTGAAATGCCTCTTTTCCGGTTCTTCGTTCCGGTATAAGTTCAATGCTAAGCATTTTATCAACTCTATAATGGCGAATCTGCTCGCTTTCATCATCATACGCTATAAGATAATAATTCTCATCATCCCATGTCAGAACCCAGGGACTTATAATATAATCATCGCCGTTCTTTTTCGGCTCAAGCTTTTTCTTAAGCGTCCATTCACAATATTTGCATTTTATTTTAACATTGGAGGATATTGCGTCGTGAATTTTATCCACATTATAGTATATGCTTTCATTCATAGTCTTGATTCTGTTTGCCACCACCACCTGATGCTGAAGTTCGCTCGCCTCATGCCGTCCGACAAGCCTCTCAATTTTTTTGATAAGTTCCCGCGATTTCTTCTCCGTAATGAATTTTGAAGACTGCACAGCATCCACCAAAAGCTTAAGTTCCGGCAATTCAAAATCACGCGAAGCTATATAATATCCCTTCGGCGCACTTCTGCGGCTTAAAATATCCAGACCGAAAATCTTCAGCATCTCTATATCGTCATACACGCTTTTCCTCTCAGCGTTAATTCCCATACGTCCAAGTTCATCAATTATGTCACCCGTTGATATTGCATGCTCCTCGTCCGTATTCTCCATCAGCATTTGCATTATATACAAAATTTTTAATTTTTGATTGCTTGTCTTCCCCATACCATCACCCAATCATCTTTTTACACATTATTCTCCTGAAATATAAACAAGGCATTGCCCAATGCAATGCCCCTCATTTTTCTTCCCACGGCATAATATCTCCATCTTCCCGAAGATAGTCAATAATCTGCCATACTCCATCGCCCGTTTTTGAATCCACGTGAAAAACTGTTTCACAGCCCGCTAAACGAAGCCATCTCTCCGCCATATCAGGATTTGCTCCGTCGCTATTAATTTGCGTGACTATTCCTATAACAGGTCTGTTACATACAGGCGTTACGCACGGAGGATATAAGGAATACGGTTCACGAGCGCTTATAAGCATTCCTACCACGTCCGCCTCAAAAGTATACATGGCAAGCGCGTTGCCAAGATTTTTAGTCTGTATGTATTCTCCGGGAGTATCTATTATAACATCGAAACGGTTTACATACTGCGTTTTATGATAATGTATTTTCTCACCCTTCAATGCCTGAGTCAGCGTTGTTTTTCCGCATTCACTCCGTCCGACAAGTATTATCTTCTTCATGTTTTTGTTATGTCGCAGACAGTAAATTTTAAAGTCCGCTCCGCGTAATCCATAATTGAGCGCAGAGAGGTTTCAACGTCCGCAACCATTCCTGTAATTATAAGAGTGCCGCTGAAACGGTCAACAAAACTCAAGTCAACATTTGAAGTTTTGGTCGCAAGGTCAGCCGCTATAATCGCCGTTTCGGCAGGACTCATTGTTAATATGCCTATAGCGCTTTTTCCAAAGTCAATTTCAGGATTTAGACCAAGCTTTGTATACAATATAGGGTCAGGACTCGCAATAACATGCGCAAGCGTAATCTGCTTACCCGGTACAAGTTCCTGAATTATTCTCAATTTGTCATCAGACGACAAAATATCCTTCAATTCCATTGCCCTATTTTCCTTTCCGATTCTTATTCATATTATGTGTTCAAAACTAAAACCGCCGCACCGTAAAAATATCCGATACTTTTCCAAGCGTTCAAATCGCTGCTTCCGATTTGCGCCGCAAGACTATTATAACATATTTCAATTAAAATTTCCATAGTATTTTAGAAAAATGTCCAAAATCCTATAAATCCGAGTATAAAGCTATCTAAGATTAATTGTATTACAAAGAAAATCGGCACTCCGACGGAAAATTTCTTTTTGAGTGTTTTATGTCTGAAAGCGTTCATTCCGATAATGCCTCCGATTGCTCCTCCGAAAAAACATACTCTCATCAGTTTGCCTTCTTTTATCCTCTTCTGTTTTTTCTCCGCTCTCGCCTTATCCGAGCCAAACAATGCGAACGCCCATATATTCATTAATATCAAATATGTCAATATTCCGAAAAAAAGTATTTTATTCGCCGTATTATTGCTAAAAAGCTTTATCGAGTTAGGCATCTGCCCAAACGGCAGCAAGGCCTCTATCATCTCCCAAAGCTTATGGATACCCTCTATCAGCGCTGAAAGTCCCATATACAGATATTGCCCCAGCGTCTGAAAAAACTCCTGTATATTCATCCAAGTTCTCCTCGCGTAAATTTAATTATCAAATCTCTGATTCCGTCCCTGTCCGCTCTATCAGCCATATGATACAGCATTTGAACAGTTTTATGCAGTTTTTCCGAGCCGCTTCCCGATATGCGAACAATCTTATCGTATTTGGTTTTTTGTCGTTTTTCGAAGTCGTAAAACAACTTTTCGTTCAGTTTGTCTCCCTGACGAAGCCCGGTAAACTCTATCTTTACATCTTTATAGGGTATCTTACCCGCGTCACGGATAAGTTTCAGCGCCAAATCCAATATTCTGACTTCCTCTCCCATATCAAGCACAAAAATTTCTCCGCCCTCGGCAATCTCAGCGGAACACAGCACCAATTCAGCAGCCTGAGATATTGTCATAAAATAACGCTCGGCATTTTTATCGGTAACAGTCACACAGCCTCTTTCAATCTGACGCTTAAAAAGCGGTATTACAGAACCGTTGGAACCCATCACATTTCCAAAGCGTACTGCCGTAAATTTAGTGTGATTGGATTTCATCGCTTTTTCATATACCATCATCTCGCATACGCGTTTACTTGCGCCCATTATACTGATTGGCTCGACGGCTTTATCCGTTGATATTAAAACAAAACAATCGGCCTTGTGCTTTTCAGCAAGCGCCGTCATAATATCAGTGCCTTTTATATTGTTTTTCACAGCCTCTTCAGGATTTTGTTCCATAAACGGAACATGTTTATGCGCCGCCGCATGAAAAATAATGTCCGGCTTATACTGAGTCATGATATGGTTCATTCTATCGTAATCACGCACAGACGCGATTTCAACTTCAACACCGTCGCCGATTTCACGCGCAATATCATAAGCCCCGTTTTCATATATATCCGCAATTACTACTTTAGCCGCTCCAAGATATGCCGCCTGACGTGCAAGTTCACTGCCTATAGACCCGCCTCCGCCGGTAATAAGGCACACCTTACCGCGGATAAACGGGCGCGCATTATGAGTAATCATATTAAAAATCCTCTCCGAAATTTTATTTGCAAAATTTTAAAATATTATAATACATAGTAATGCGGAATAATATCCTCATAATGACCATCCTTCATACGAAAGCCTCCGGGGATAACTCCAAGCTGTGTAAAGCCGAGTTTTTTATATAATTTCATGGCAGGTTCATTTGTTTTAACGACAGCGTTAAACTGCAAAATGCCAAACCCAAGCTTTTTAGCCTGCTCAATACAGTGTTTCACAAGAATTTCACCTATTTTCTGTCCTCGCATATCATGTTTTACAGCATAGCTTGCGTTACATATATGCCCGCATCTTCCGACATTATTCGGATGAAGAATATACATCCCCACAATACTGTCGGTTTCTTCGTCATACGCGACACCGGTAAAGGACTGAGAC
>CAJUEZ010000052.1 GCA_910585485.1 uncultured Clostridia bacterium | reverse complement strand
TTATGATATAATATAAATATATTTATGTTTTTTTGAAAGTGAGGCTAATTATGAAAAAGATTTTAAGCATAGCGCTAACTGCCGCTATAGCATCGTCTTGGCTCACGCCTCCACGCACAGTCAGTGCGGATGCTGACAGCCAAAAGACTGAGACCATAAGCTATAATTACTCATACGATTATGCTACCGGCTATAATAAAAATGACAGCAACACACGTCAGATGGAAAAACTTGACCGCGGTCTTATCGCTATACAAACAGATGACGGTGTATATTTAAGCTGGCGCTTATTCGACAGTGAGGATACGGTCTACGGCAGCGCCTTAAGCAATGTTGACTTCGTTATATATCGCGACAATTCCAAAATCGCGACTGTTTCAGACACCACAAACTACATAGACACAACAAAAGGAGCAAGCTATAGCGTAGCTCCTGTTATAGACGGTGTAGAGGGCGAAAAATGCGAGCCTGTTTCAGTAATGAACAACATCTATTTTGACATTCCGCTTACTAAACCCGAACCGGAAACAGTATATGACAATGACGGAAATGTAGTCTATAAAGATATTGCATTTTCACCTGCCGACTGTTCAACGGGCGATTTGGATGGCGACGGTGAATACGAAATCATCATTAAATGGACGTCTTCTGAGCATGATGTAGGCTCGCCCGGCAGCCCATCATATTCAGGAACAATCCGTTTTGCCGCATACAAGCTTGACGGTACGAAGCTTTGGGCTAACGAAATAAACCTCGGCAAAAATGTTTATTCCAGCGCGCACACAGCGCAATTTCTTGTTTACGACTTTGACGGTGACGGCAAATCCGAAATGATTGTTCAGACATCTCTCGGTTCAACGGACGCTAACGGTAATTATGTTTCACACAGCGCAAAGGCCGATTCAGTCGTTGCCTCAACAAACAAAAAAATTGCGGAATATACAGATGAAGAAAATGAAACTGCTGATTTTAACGGTTATGACAGAAAAATCACAGGCGAGGAATTTTTGACCGTATTTAACGGCGAAACAGGCGAAGCTGTTGACACAATAGACCTGCCGACCTCGCGCGGAAGCGCAAACGGTATTGACTACGGCGATGATTTCGGAAACCGCTCAAACCGTTTCATCGCAAGCGTCGCATATCTTGACGGAGAAAAGCCTTACGCGGTATATCTTCGTGGCTACTACTTCGGTAGAAACGGCAGACAGCGCACAAGTATCGCGGGAATAAGCTTTGACGGCGAAAGGCTTTCGCCCGATTACCGCTTCGATACAAAGAGCGGTCAGCCGGGATATTATGACGGAGCTTATCAGTATGTCGGACAGGGTAACCACAACTGTACGGTCGCGGACGTTGACAATGACGGCAAGGACGAATTCATCACAGGCGCGCTTTGTATGGAAGTTAAGGATGATAACACCTTCAAACCGCGCTGGTGTACATATTTGCAGCACGGCGACGCGCTTCATATTGGCGACTACGACCCAACTCATCAAGGACTTGAATTTTTCACGGTTCATGAAGACGAGGGAACAAATACATTAGGTCCGACACCTGTAACTATGGATTTCGGAATGTCGGTAATTGACGCTGACACAGGTGAAATTATATTCCATAAGGCTAACACAAAGGATACCGGCAGAGGAGTTATGGCTAACACAGGCTCAGGCGGATATTATCAGATAACAGGTGTTGGCTCATATCAGTGTAACGGCGGTACGAATTTCACCTCTACCCGAAACGGAGCAGGCTCGAACTTCCGTATATTCTGGGACGGAGATTTATATGACGAACTTTTAGACGGAACAAATGTTACAAATTATAACGGCGATGGTTTTAACGCGGGCGATTACGACTGTACTCAAGTAAACGGTACAAAAGCAAATCCCGCATTACAAGCAGACTTGTTCGGCGACTGGCGCGAGGAGTTAGTATATCCGACAACTGACAGCACAAAGCTTCGTGTATTCTCGACTATCACACCGACAGACTACAAAATAAAGACGCTTATGCACGACCCTGTTTACAGAAGCGGTGTTGCAGCAGAGCAGACAGCTTACAATCAGCCGCCTCATGTCGGATTTTATTTGGCAGAAGAAGTATTTGAATCCACACCGGAGCGTATAGAAATTAAATCTATGCCTGTAAAAACTTCATATGTTTTGGGAGAAAATCTTGACACGACAGGACTTGAACTCACCGCTTACTTATCTGACGGCACTTCCAAAACCGTAACCAAATATGCGGTTTCGGGATATGACTCATCAAAAGCGGGCACTCAAACCATTACTGTTTTCTATCAAAATGTAAGCACAACTTTCGAAGTATATGTAAAAACCATTGAAAGTATTGACATAATTTCGCCGCCGTCAAAAACAATTTATAAAATAGGTGAAGAACTTGATTTGTCAGGACTTACTGTATCGGTAGTTTTTGATAATGGCGAGACGGAAATCGTTTCGGATTATAAAGTCTCCAATTTTGATAAATACGCGTCAGGCGAGCAGACAATTATCATTGATTATAAGGGATTCACCGATGAATTTAAGACAAACTCGCCATCAGGCTTTACTGTTGACGACGACGGATATGTGACATCTTACAGCGGAAATGACGAGACGGTTATATGTCCGACAAGCGTCGATGGCATAAAATTAACAGGTTTCAGACGCGATTCAATGACTTCATCAGGCATTAAAAAGATTTACTTTTATCAGGAGCCTGTAGACTTTGAGAAAGGTCTGATATTCCCCGCTGATACAACTATTGGCTGTTATAAAAATTCCACATCTCATGAATACGCTGATAGTCTCGGTATGAATGTTGAGTTCATTAACCTTACTAAAGTCTATGCCGACATTACAGCCGACGAAAATGAATACGGCTCATACAATGACGGCGATTCTATTGTATATCAGCACGAAAAACAAGCATGGACTGTTGAAATGCCGTATGCGACATACGGTGTCGGCGCAAGAAGCAACAATGACGGCGGAGACAGATACACCGGAATTTACAAAAGAGTTGATTCTGACGGAAACGCGTATCTTGAAGCAAAAGCGGGTCAGTTCTCTACAGTGAACAGACATGCTTACATAAGTTTTACCGATGTGCCCGTATTGAGCGCATCAGGTCAATGCAATCTGTCATTTGACTTTAGCATTCCTTCCAATTCAAATAACATGTCCATTGTTATTGCTAAAAGTCAGGATTTTGCCGTGTTGAATAACTCCTATGACATAAGCACAAATGAAAATACCATATATGCCATTCAGGCGGGTAAAGATAATGTATTGGCAAACACTTCATATCATTACAGTCTTGTATTTGCGGATGGACAATATTCTCAGACTGTAACCAATACTGAGACCGGCGATGTGATTCAGCTTGAATTAAATAATCCGTTTGCTCCCGGAGCAATTTGTTTCCCTTGCACGGGCACATCGAGAAATCAAGCTGTATCTGCATATATTGATAATATAACTCTCACTTCAGATTCATCATCAAATATCTGTTTGACTGTTACAGACAATATAGGCACTTTAGTTGAAGGCGCAAATGTGACGCTGAACGGCACATATTCCGCTGTTACTGATGAGAGCGGTAAAGCGAATTTCAACGGTGTTCCGTCAGGCGCGTACAGTGCTGTTGTTTCGTTTGAAGGCGCAGAATTTACAGCAAATCGTTTTGTTGCTGACAGCGCAGATGTGGAGCATACAATTACGCTTGATAAAAAGATTCAGATTTTGAGTAAAGTTACTTTAAATGTGACAGATGCGAATAATTTACCGGTTCCCAACGCTTATGTATATCTTGAAACTGATGACAGCAGTATTGACACATCAGATTTGAATGCCTATACCGACCAAAACGGCACTGTAATTTTTGAGAATGTTCCAAACGCTAACTATACAGTGAGCGCTGAATATGGTGATTGGGATAAGTTGACACAGAATTTACCGGTAGTAAGCAAAGTGATTTCCGCGGACATTAAATTCAATGACGCGTTTACTTACAGAGCGCTTTCGGCAGATAGTAAAAATATCCATTTTGAACTTGCCGGTACTGACGATGTAAGAGTTTTTGCAGTAAAATACAACGAGAACCATGCTCTTCAAAAAATAATTGAGATTAAAAAACTTTCTGCTGGTGAAAACACGTTAAAGATTGCAAGTGTCGGTTTTACACCTGATAATTTGTTTATATGGAATAATAATATGGTTCCTCTTTCATCAAAGACCACATTCGAAACCGAATAATCAAAAAATCACCCTTTGGGGTGATTTTTTGTTAAAGAAAAAGTCCGATTTAAAATCGGACTTTTATCTATATTCTTAAATCTCATCACGGCTGTTTGCCGATATAAGCCAAGATACCGCCGTCAACATACAGAATATGACCGTTTACAGCGTTTGACGCGTCTGACGCAAGGAATACAGCAGGACCTGTTAATTCCTCAGCCTGAAGCCATCTGCCTGCCGGAGTTCTTCCGCAGATAAACTGGTCAAACGGATGTCTTGAACCATCTGCCTGCTTTTCGCGAAGCGGAGCAGTCTGAGGTGTTGCAATATAACCCGGACCAATACCGTTACACTGAATATTATCAGCGCCGTATTCCGAACAGATGTTTCTTGTAAGCATCTTAAGTCCGCCCTTAGCGGCAGCATAAGCAGATACAGTTTCACGTCCAAGTTCTGACATCATTGAACAGATGTTTATAATCTTGCCGTGACCCTTCTTAACCATTGACGGAATAACAGCCTTAGCAACGATAAACGGAGCATTAAGGTCAACGTCAATTACCTGTCTGAATTCATCCGCTGTCATATCGCACATAGGAATTCTCTTAATGATACCCGCATTGTTTACAAGAATATCAATAACACCAACCTCGGCTTCGATTTTCTTAACCATATCCTGTACCATTTCCTCATTTGTTACGTCACATACGTAACCCTTTGCGTCGATACCGTCAGCCTTATATGAAGCAAGACCCTTATCAACAAATTCCTGCTTAATATCGCAGAATACAATTTTAGCACCTGACTTTGCATACGCGGAAGCGATAGCGTAGCCGATACCGTAAGAAGCGCCTGTTACAAGCGCAACCTTGCCCTCAAGGCTAAAGTTTAAGTAATCACTCATTGGATTATTCCTCCTTATGTTTTTTTATTTTATTTTAATATTAAATATTAACGATTTATAAGATTTTCACACTCTCAAGAAATTCGTTTAGACAATGCTTCCGGTGCGATGTCGTATCTATAATACTTCGAGCATCGGGTAACGCAGTATAGACAAATTTATTGAAGCGGAGCGGGACGATAAATAAGATGAGAGAAATTACCTTCTATATCTCTGTACCAGTACGTTTTAAGTCCCTTTGCGTTTTCTGAAACGTCATGCACTTCCTCAACACGGCTGTCAGCCTTCAGCTTTTCCACTATCGCGTCAAACTCATGATACGAAACAGAAAAAGCAATATGTCTTATACCTGCCTGCTTTTCCTCGTCGGCAGTTTTATCGGACTGAGCCATAACAAACTCAATCATACTTCCGTCAGCAAACTGCAAAAAGTATGTTCCCTTGCCGTTGTCATAAACAACTCTGCCTCCGTACATTTCCATATACCAATCTTTAAGCCCTTCCGTGTCTTTTGACACGACAGCAATATGCTCAATACCCTGTACCATTTTAATCACTCCTTCATTTATTATATATTATAACATATTTTGGTAAGTATTTCAACAGGTTTATTAAATAAATTTCACAAAAGTTCCTTATCGCCTATTGTCATAAGATTTCTGTGTACAGTCATAAATCCTGCCTTAAAATTATCAAGATATTTTTCCATCGCGTCGATCACGCTCTGCGGTTTAAGATTATACACGCTTCCGATTGCTATACACATTCTTATTACCGCTATTCCGTTTTCGTCGGCAGTCTTTTCAATCGAATATATATACGGACGTATATCCGACTCCTTTAAACCGCTTTTAGACTTTTTCATTACTTTTAATTCGTCATACAACAGAAGTTTTTCAGGTTCAGCATTTCCTTCATATTCAAACTCCGCGGTATAAACAGCTCTGTCAATACGGGTAATATCAATTTCTTTACCCTCAACATGTTTTGCCGCGAGTATTTTATAACCGGGCGGAAACGCGTTGTTTATCGTTTCTATAATTTCCTGTTCGCTGTACTCCCCGTCAAAACCGACCTTCATATATTCGCAGTCTGAGGTTACACCCACGGAAAGAGGCTGCGCCACTGTCATTATCGGGTGCGGATTGAAACCCTGACTAAACACAAAGTTCATTCCGGATCTTCGGATGGTACGGTGAAACAAGCGCACAAAATCAAGGTGAGATATGTACTTTACCCTATCATCACGCGAATATTTTAAAACATAATTACTCATAACATACCCCCGTGCCGAATGACCTTATCCCGCAGCCCGCGCACTGCTGACGGCAGTTAGGCGTAGTAACAGCCTGTTTAGCCTTTTCGTTCTCGCGCATTAAAAATTCTTTTGTGACACCTATGTCAATATGCTCCCACGGCAGAACCTCATCATAGCTTCTTTCGCGCGCCGTGTAAAAATCAGGGTCAATTCCAAGCTCATCAAAGGTTTTCATCCATGTGTCAAAGTCAAAGTTCTCGCCCCAACCGTCAAATTTACAGCCGTTTTCAACCGCCTTGATTATAACCTCGCAAAGACGTCTGTCACCGCGCGCAAACACACCTTCAAGATAGCTTGTCTTATTGTCGTGCCAATTATAGCGTATTCTCTTTGACTTAATCGCGCCTTTCAGTTCGTTCTGTTTTGCTATAAGCATTTCACGCGTGTCCTGCTCCGCCCATTGGAATGCCGTAAACGGTTTCGGCACAAAGCTTGACGTGCTGACCGTTATATTAATCTGCTTTGCCCTTTCCTCCTTGGGAATGTCAAAATAAACATCTAAAACCTTCTGTGCCAAATCCGCTATACCGTGTACATCCTCCATTGTCTCCGTGGGAAGTCCTATCATAAAATAAAGCTTCACATTAGTCCATCCGCCCCGAAAGAGCAGCGCGGTTGACTTTACAATGTCCTCCTCGCTTATGTTCTTATTTATAACATCACGAAGTCTTTGAGTGCCCGCTTCGGGCGCGAAGGTTATACCTGTCTTGCGTACCTTTTGCACCTTTTCCATTAATTCAAGAGAGAAGTTATCTATACGGAGCGACGGAAGGGAAAGACCGATTTTCTTTTCCTCCGTTATGCCAAGCAGCCCGTCCGTAAGTTCTCTTAAACCGCTGAAATCGCTCGTTGACAGTGAAGACAGCGATATTTCGTCATATCCGCTGCAAGAAAGCAGTTTTTCCGCCGTGCTGAGAAGTCTTTCAGGCTTTCTTTCACGGAGCGGACGGTAGATATACCCCGCCTGACAGAAACGGCATCCTCTCAGGCACCCGCGCATCACCTCAAGCATTACTCTGTCATGTACCACCTCGCCGAACGGTACGACTATCGTTTCAGGAGTGTATGCTGTATTGAAATCCGTCATTATACGCTTTCTTATTCTCGGTTTTGCGTTCGGATTATTAGGTGTAATACTTTTTACTGTATTATCCTCGTTGTACTCAACATCATAAAATGACGGCACATATACGCCCTCAATCTTTGCTATGGCTTCAAGGTAATCACGCTTGCTTTGCTTACCGCTTTTTTTCCATTTTACATATTCGTCCACTACCTCGTTAATCATATCCTCGCCCTCGCCGAGCATAAGGAAGTCAAATATATCCGCCACAGGCTCGGCATTATACGCGCAAGGACCGCCTCCGCACACTATAGGATAGCTTTCGTCTCTTTCGCGCGCGCGTACCGGTATTTCAGCAAGATTAAGCATATTAACTATATTCGAATACGACAGTTCATACTGAAGCGTAAAACCCAGCATATCAAAATGCGTCACCTCGTCGCCTGTTTCAAGTGCGAAAAGACGCATTCCATGCTTCTTCATCTCCGCCTCCATATCCGTCCACGGAGCAAACACACGCTCGCAGTAGGTATCTGAACGGTCGTTCAGGTCGTGATACAATATCTTTAATCCCAAATGCGACATCGCAATTTCATATGTGTCAGCAAAACAAAAACCGAAACGCACGTCAACCTCAGCAGGATTTTTCATCACCGCATTAAGTTCACCGCCGGTATAGCGCGTCGGCTTTTCAACTGCCGATAAAATTTTATCCCTCGTCGTTATCATTATTAATCTCCCAGTATTTCAACGTCTGATGTTTTTTCCTCGTTTTTACGCGCCTTTTTTTCTTTTCTGTCCGACATAAATCCGTTCACTTTATCAATTACCCCCGGCATAAGGTCAATCACCTTGTCAAGCGGTGAAGAGCCTCCATCTACAGGAATAAGACGCACATTTCCATTATTTATTACAAGAAACGCCTCAGCTTTTACAGACGCTCCGCCGCCCATTCCGCCGCCAAAGCGAGTATCCGCGCTGTTTTTGCTGTCAAACTCACTTCCGCCGCCGCCGAATCCGAACGAAACTTTTGAAATAGGCACTATCACTGTACCGTCTTCCATTGCAATAGGTTCTCCCACAACAGAGTTTGAGTTAATCATACTCTTAAAATTCTCCGAAGCCTCTGAAATCATTTCGCTTACTTTATTATCAGCCATTTTTCTTTATCCTCCTATTGATTTTTTGTATTTTTACAAGCAGCACAGCCGCCATAAATCCTATTTTAAAAATATATATAATCCTTGTTCTTATTTTAGCGTATATGCCCGCGCTCACTACCGCGTTATCAAAATCCGCGTTAAGCGACACATTCCATTTATCAAGCGTCATATGCCTGTCTATAAACGATACCGCGTTATATACGGCAGCGTTAACCGCTCCCGCGGCTATTCCCGTATACATCGGATCACCCGTGCCGAAGTCAGATGAAATATTAAGTTCTCTCACCCTGATTGTATGCTTGAAAAAATGGTTAACTATATTAAATATATCTTGTTTTAATTCTGTATAAATACATTTCCCGAGCTTTATAACAGCTTTTATGTCATTACCTTTATCGTCCGTTTTTTCTTTTTGTTTATCGGAATCCTTTTCTGTTCTTTTCTCTTTCTTTACCTCTTTTTTTACCTCGCTCTTTTCCGCAGGCAGCAGTTTGAATTTTAAAAAAGCGTACCTTATAAAGAGAATATTGTTTGTATCACCGTCATTATATGATATTTTTATCACACATTCAGCCGGTACAATGAGAAGTATCATTACAACGGCAAGTATAATCAATATAATATATAACGCCGTCATAGCGCTTCCTCCCCTATATTATTCTTCCGGTTCATTTATTTCAGATGTCCTATCGCCCTCTTCTTCACGCTTTTCAGCGTTGTCCTCATTTATTTCAAGCTGCATTCCCTGTGCCGATTCAAGGTTTAGTCTGCTTAAATCGAGCGGCGGCAAATCCTTTGGATTCTTTAGTCCAAAACAGCGCAGAAAGGTCTCAGTTGTCACATAAAGTATTGGTCTTCCCGGAGCGTCAAGTCTGCCCCTTTCCTCAATAAGTCCCCTCTCATACAGTCTGTTCACACAGCCGTCACTGTTTACACCGCGGATATGCTCAATCTGTCCGCGCGTTATAGGCTGTTTGTAGGCAATTATCGCGAGCGCCTCCATCGCCGCGTTAGAAAGCGGCTGATTTCTCTGCTCTCCTAATATTTCCTGTATGTATGTATAATATTCCGGTCTTGAACAAATTTGGTATCCTTCAAGTATATCAATTATATTAAAACCGCGCTTGTCGCGCTCATATTCGGCTTTTAATTCTTCCACAGCATCCTTTATCTCATCTACTGTGCTGTCAAGTACCACCGCAAGTTTTGAAGCCTTTACAGGCTCTCCCGCGGCGAAAAGTATTCCCTCTATCGCGTATTTAATGTTATCCATATTTACTTCTCCGTAGTTAAAATAAAATCTTTTTTATCTCTGTCATAATCCGCATACAGTTTTCCGAGTTTTATCATTTCAAGCACTGCAAGAAATGTCGCTATCATCTCAGGTTTAGAATCCTCCGGCGCAAAAAGCATTTCAAACACTATTTTACTTTCACGTCTTAATCTTTTGCATATTTTTTCAACCATATCATCAACAGATACTTTTTCTCGTCCAACAATTTTTGAAAATGCCCTTTTCTCAGGTTTCGATCTGCGAAGCTGACGCTGAAATATGCTGTTAAACGCTTCTAACAACTCATCTGTATTATGATTTATATTGTACTCAGGTATAGGAAAATTAATTTTCTCCGCCTCTCGAAACACCATATATTTAGTTGAAAACTCGCTTTTTCTCAGTTCCTTTGACGCTTCTTTAAACTGCTGATATTCAACAAGGCGCTTTGCAAGTTCCTCGCGCGGGTCTTCCTCTTCTTCCTCCTCGTTTTTAGGAAGAAGCATCTTCGATTTTATATACAAAAGGTGAGATGCCATAACAAGAAACTCGCTTGTGTTATCCAAATCAGCCTCTTCTATTCCTTCTATAGCTTCAAGATACTGAGCCGTTATTTCCACAATAGGAATATCATAAATACTGACTTTATTTTTTTGTATAAGCGTAAGAAGCAAGTCCAAAGGACCTTCAAAGCTGTCCAGTTTATATAATATCTTATCCATACTTTTCCCTTTACAATATCAATCCTGCCAAAAACAGCAGCGGTTTGTCTATTAACGATATAATAAGATTTACTCCGCTGCCTATTATTCCTCCAAACACACCTGTAAGAGACAGCACCATAATAAGTATCATAGAATATCTTTCGTATTGAAGCATTGTGTAATATACTCTGTTCGGCAAAAGCAATCCCAAAACTTTTGAACCGTCAAGCGGAGGTATAGGAATAATATTAAACACCATGAAACATAAGTTAGTATAAATAAACACGTACACAAACATTAATAATGTTGAAAAATCCATATTTATCTGAAATTTCTCTTTTATGATAACAACGGAATAATACACAATCATTCCTATGATTGCCATCAAAAGGTTTGCCAAAGGTCCCGCGGCGGCTGTTATTGCCATGCCCTTTTTCTGATTTTTATAATACCTCGGGTCAACCATTACAGGTTTTGCCCAGCCGAAGCCTGTAAGTATCATAAGAATCGTTCCCGCAAGATCAAGATGCGCAAACGGGTTAAGCGTTAAACGTCCGTCACGTTCAGGTGTAGGGTCTCCAAGTTTCGAGGAAACCCATCCATGCGCGAATTCATGCACTGTAAGCGCAATCAGCACTATGGGAATATTTATAACAATTCTAAAAATATCAATACCTAACATAATTTTTCTCCTTAAATACAGATAAATATATTATATAATTTTCTCCCCAAAATGTAAAGTGATTTTGTGTAAAAAAGCGCTGAATATTGTAAAAGCTGCCTGCGTCGATTATTCGCTCAAAAAAATATCAGCCAAACAATTTATTTGTTTAGCTGATACATAAAGCGGCTTATTGTGTATAAGCAAAAAAAATAACCGCATATATATGCGATTCTTTCAGCATTTAACTCGGCACGATGATTTTACTGTCATCACTCTGCGCCTCAGGCAAACTCACAAAAAGGTGACAGCGACTATTCGCCATTATGAGTGCGCTTGCAAGCAAGTAGGCGAACCAAGCGTGCCTTTTTGCGAATAAGGAGAAACAGCGAAGCAGGTGACTGATTTTTAGTAAACAAAAAATCGGAACAAGCGAAACCTGTTCCGATGTGGTGGGAGAGAATGGATTCGAACCATTGAAGTCGAAGACAACAGATTTACAGTCTGCCCCCTTTGGCCACTCGGGAACTCTCCCATATTATAGGGACAAGATTACCTTGTCCCTTTTTGGAGCTGGTGATGGGACTCGAACCCGCGACCTGCTGATTACAAATCAGCTGCTCTACCAATTGAGCTACACCAGCATATTGAATTGTTTTGTATAAATTATCATTTTACGCATATCGTGTGTTTAAGCGACCGATACATATATCATACACTAAAGCACAAACGCGCGAAAAGCGGAAAATTGGTGGGAGTTACAGGGCTCGAACCTGTGACATCCTGCTTGTAAGGCAGACGCTC
>CAJUEZ010000051.1 GCA_910585485.1 uncultured Clostridia bacterium | reverse complement strand
TAATTGATGATTAAAATGATTTTATTAAAAAAGCTTGAAACGTTGAGTTTCAAGCTTTTTTTGTATGACCGAGTGGTCATAACTTGGTGCCGATGACCGGGGTCGAACCGGTACGGGAATTTCTTCCCACGGGATTTTAAGTCCCGGGCGTCTGCCAATTCCGCCACATCGGCATATTGTATTAACAACAAATTGAATTATAACATATCCTTTCTGTAAAGTCAAGACTTTTCTTTCCTCAAATCATCCTATAATATATCTTAATTATCCCTTGACAAAGACTCGAAAATATGGCAAAATATAGTTGCGGCATAACTTTATAAAAAAGTATAAATGGGAATGTTATTTAGTATAAAAATACATTCTCTATTTCCCATTTGTATTTTGGAGAGTTGTGTCGCAGCAATCAGAGCAATGTGTTTTTTGTGCGTTGCTTTGGCAGCGCACTTTTTTTCTTATTAATTTTTATTATAAGGGGGGTACGATATGAAAAGTTTCAAAAATAATTTCTATATGCTTCGGCTTATATGGAAGGCGTGTCCGTGGGGCGTAATATGCGAAACGCTTCATTGGCTTATTCATAGGACAAGCGAACTGTTTTATTCGGTATTTCTTCTTAGATTTATCGTGAAGGCTATAGAAAACGGAACAGATTTTTCAAAGGTTGCAATGCTTCTTTTTCTTGTTTTGGCTTACGGCGTAGGAACAGGAGCATTTTCAGCATGGCATTGGAATTGGTACAGACGCAAGGTTAAGCTGAAAATAGACGAAATGCTTCTTCAAAAGATGTATGAAAAAGCCGTTGAATGTGACCTTAGCTGTTATGAAAACCCCGAATTTTATGACAAGTACACCCGTGCAAGCTCGGAAATTTTACAGCGCGGAATGAAAATCCTTGAAAACTGCGGACGTATGTTCAGTATTCTTATATCCGCTATAATCAGTATATTTGTAATTGCCGCATGGGAGCCTATTGTAATCCCGATAGTCTTAGTCTGCGCAGTCTGCTCAATAATGATAGATAAAAAGCGTTCCAAGCTGAAATATGACTGTATGGTTGATACAACTCCGCAGACACGCGCGCAGGATTATATAAAAAGAACAGTATTTTTACAGGACTACGCAAAGGAAATGCGTCTGGGAAAAATATTTTTCCCGCTTTTAAATCAGTTTGACAAATCGGTAAAACAGGCTCTTAAAACCACCCGCCATTATTATGGCATTGAAGCATGGCTGAGAGTTTCCCGAGAACTGTTTATGAGCTTCGGAACATATCTCGTCGCACAGGGAATCATAGTATTCAGGTACATCGAGCAGCACGCATACAACCTCAGCGATGTTGTTACAATTCTTAATGCGGCAACTGTTTTACAGTCAAATGTATACTCCCTTTCATGGAATATGTCGGACTTCATAGAAAACGGCTTATACATTGAAAACCTAAAAACATTCTTTGAATACAAGCCGAAAATCACAGAAAACGAAAACGGTATAATCCCGCAAAACAAAAAACACAGCTTAACTCTTAAAAACGTATCGTTTACATACGACGGACAGACAAAGCCCACTCTTAAAAACATAAGCCTTGACATTCCAGAAGGACAAAAGATTGCATTTGTCGGTCATAACGGCGCGGGCAAATCCACGCTCGTTAAACTCATTATGCGTCTTTATGACGTTACGGACGGCGAAATACTTCTTGACGGTATTAATATCAAAGACTACAAGCTTTCCGATTACCGTCACAGCTTCGGAACAATTTTTCAGGACTTTAAAATATTCGCATCGGATATAGAAGAAAATGTCCTGCTTCACCCAACGCAAAATGCTGACGACGAAAAAATCGCGCGCGACGCTGTAACGGCGAGCGGTCTTATGGACAAGGTTAATACACTTCCGCGCGGTATGAAAACACAGCTTATGCGTGAATTTGACGATGAAGGCACAATTCTTTCCGGCGGTGAGTTTCAGAAAATCGCCGTGGCGCGCGTATTCGCAAAGCAGTCCTCAATAGCAATATTGGACGAGCCTTCAAGCGCGCTTGACCCGATAAGCGAATATGAAATGTTTGAAAATATGATGAAGGCTTGCGCCGACAAGACCGTGATGTTTATATCACACAGGCTTTCGTCAGCCGTAAATGCCGACATTATTTACCTTTTGGAGCAGGGCGAAATCATCGAGCAGGGTACGCACAGCGAACTTATGGAAAAAGGCGGAAGGTATGCCGAAATGTTTGAAATGCAGGCAAAGCAGTACAGAGAAAGCGAGGCGCAGGAATAATGAAAAAATTTTTACACGTTGTATCAAATCATCTGCTTATGATGAAGTATTTTCTGAAATTCGCTCCCGCATATTTTATAATGAACTTTCTGTTCTGCATATATGTGTCATTCATTGATATGCTGACAGGCGCATATTCAATAAAATACATATTCAACGGTCTTTCAGAGGGCAAAACATTTAAGGATATTTTAATATTTCTCGTTTTTGTCAGTCTTGCAATGATTGTGCGCCATATGTTGGGCGCGCTGTGCGCGGAATATCTGAGTGCTACGGGCTGGATTAAGCTCAAGGCGGGTATGAAAAAGCTGATATTTGAAAAGGCACGCAGAATGGACCTGGTATATTACGAAACTCCTAAATTCTATACGGATTTTGTTTGGGCGTCATCTCAGGCTGACGAAAAAATAAGTGAAATGTATTATTCGTGGTGCGTGTTTGCCGCAAGATTGGCGGACATTATATTTCTCGGCGGGTTTATGCTCGTTACGGACGGATTTTTAATGCTGTTCGCCTTTACCGCGATTATCATAAGGCTCGTATTTAACTCACTGATAGTTAAAAGACGATATAAAATGCACGTCGAGGCGAAACCGCACGAGCGCGAGCGCGACTACATTTCACGCGTGTTCTATCTTGCGGACTACGCAAAGGAAATACGTCTTTCCGATATACACAAAACTCTGTTTAAACGTCTTAAGGATACAATGTCACGTATATGGAAAATCAACGATGAGGCAGGCAGAAAAATCACGGTTTATTGGGTTATCTCTGAGCTGTCAACAGGCGGTTTCCTTGACTTTTTAATATATCTTTACCTTTGCTTTAAGACTATCGTCAAAAAGACGCTTAAATTCGGTGATTTGGCGGCGCTTATTAGCGCAGTCTGGAAGTTTGCTTACCGCGCAGGTGAATTCATAAACGTACTGACCGATATGGGAGAGCAAAGCCTGTATGTTGACAACTTCCGCGAATTTCTTGCATATGAGCCGAAGATTGAGTGTCAGACAGGACTTGATGCGCCAAATAAGCCGACGCTCATTTCAATGAAGAATGTATCGTTTAAATACGAAGGTTCTGACAGCTGCAGTCTTAGGAATATAAATCTTGATATAAAGCCGTATGAGAAAATCGCGATAGTAGGCTATAACGGCGCGGGTAAGTCCACACTTGTAAAGCTTCTGATGCGTCTTTATGACGTAAGTGAGGGCGAAATCACAATGGATGGTACAAATATAAAAGATTTTGCAACCGACAGCTACAGAGCCTGCTTCGGGTCGGTATTTCAGGATTACAAGGTTTTTGCGGGTACTATAGCAGAGAATGTAGAAATGAATTTTGTAAGCGAGGATAGATATGCGGACATTGAACAAGCGCTTGTTAACAGTGGTTTTACAAATAAACTTAAGTCGCTTGAAAAGGGTATTATGACCCCGCTCACGCGCGAATTTTCTAAGGACGGAATAAATCTGTCAGGCGGAGAGGAACAAAAAATTGCGATAGCGCGTATTTTTGCAAAGCAGTGCGCGTGCGTGATTCTGGATGAGCCTTCAAGCGCGCTTGATCCGATAAGCGAGTATAATCTCAATCAGACAATGATGACACTGTCGGAGCATAAGACTGTTATATTCATATCGCATCGTTTGTCCACAACTTGCATGGCAGACAGGATAATTATGCTTGAAAATGGTGAAATAATTGAAGATGGCTCACATGATGAACTTATGATGAAACACGGCAAATACGCAGAGATGTTTTTGAAGCAGTCGGAGAAATATAGGGTATAGGAGCGCAGTTTGAAATTTTAGAAATTAAATATATGAAAAACTCCATGATATAAATTCGTAACGTTCTATAATAGAATTACAAAAAATATATTATGGAGTTTTCATGTTCCTTAACAGAAACTTCTTGAAACACCTATCTGTCGGCGTATACTTTTTTATTTTGCTGTTTTAGTTGAAGCCTTTGCTGTTTTAGTTGAAGCCTTTGCTGTTTCTTTTGAAACTGCCGGTTTAGCGGCAGTCTTTGTTTCGGTAACTTTTACAGAAGTTGCTTTAGCTTCTTCTTTTTTTGCCGGAGCTGTTTTTGTCTGCGCTTTTTTTGTAGTTGTCTTTTTAGCGGCAGGTTTCTTAGCCGGTGCTTTTTTTGCAGTTGTCTTTTTAGCGGCAGGTTTCTTAGCGTCACCTTTTTTGATTGTGCCTTTCCAGTCTGCAATTTTGGAAGCGTCGCCCTGTACGGAAGCATCACCGTTTGCAATAGCTTTGTCAAGGCTTATTCTTCCGGCAATCAACGCCAAAAGTGCTGATTTAGAGATGTTAAGAACTGTGTTGTTATCATAATAATCGTATGGTTCAACAGAAAGTTTACCATCTTTAACTTCAGCATAAAATGTGCCGCCGCAGTCCTCATCAGTTAAAGTTATCTGAATAGCAAAATCAGTAGTTTTGCTTGCGTCAGCATTGTCGAATTTTTCCTTGACTTTTAAAAATGCCTGTTCAAATGTCATTTTAAAAATCCCCTTTCGTAAAAACTGAAAAATATCGGTTTGTCGTTGATTATATTTTCAACTAAAACTTACACTTAGTATACATCATTTTTAAAATTATGTCAAATATATTTTATATTTTTGTTAGTTATATGTACTATGCGGTGAAAATGTGATGAAATAAACAGCAGTTAAGACAAAAGAAGCCGGTATATGCAATTTTGTGCAGCGTATAGTTAAGCGTTTCCATATCGGAAATATAAAAGCGCGGTAAAAAAGTATAGTAATCCTTAAAACCGCATCTTGCAAAAACGGTTGTAATTTTGTGCGCATCTATTATGAGATTTTTCGCATTCGTCACAAGGCGCATATCCATATACGTTTTTATAGTCATTCCGGTCTTTTCCTTGAAAAACCTGCTCGCGTATGAGTGCGATATAAATACAGCTTACGCAACCGACGCGGCAGTTATATCCTCCATACAATGCCAATCTATATAACCGAGTATTGCATTAGTCCGCGCGTCTTTCATAACCTCTTTATATTAGGAAGTATCATTGAACCAGATGTGATTTGATTTTAATATTATCTGCACCGCGCCAAGCGGATATTTGTGCAGGTTTACAAATAGAAGAAAATATGGTATAATCACAAAAAAACAGCAAAGGTGATAACATGATTACACAAATAGATTTCTTTATTTTAAATGCTATACAAGGCATACGCAACCCGTTTCTTGATTTTGTCATGCCTATTATAACTTTTTTGGGAAGCGGCGGAATAATATGGATTACAGCGGCAATTATTCTTATAATATTCAGAAAATCACGAAAAGTTGGAATTTCAGTCATCGTCTCGCTCGTTATTGGACTGATTTTGTCCACTCTGCTGCTAAAAAACATAGTATGCCGCGCAAGACCATTTAATACGCCCGGAGCATTGCTTAACGTAAGCAACATACTTATAGGCGCTCCGTCAGGTGTGTTTTCTTTCCCGTCAGGTCATGCGGTCTCATCATTTTCTGCAGCTACAGCGATGTTTATGTATGACAAAAAAATCGGGACGGTCGCCTTTGCGCTTGCCGGTCTTATCTCATTTTCAAGGTTGTACTTGTATGTGCATTTTCCTTCGGATATTATTGCCGGTATGATATTTGGAGCGTTGTTTGCGTTTGCCGCCGTTTTTATCGTAAATAAAATATGGGAGAAAATTAATGAAGCAAAATTATCAAATAATACTAAATAACACTATTGAAGAAATAACAAAAAATCACCTAAGACCAACTCTTCTTCTGCATAGCTGCTGCGCGCCCTGTTCAAGCTATGTTCTTGAATATCTTTCGCGGTACTTTGATATAACGATTTTTTACTATAATCCGAACATATCACCCAAAGAAGAATTTTTAAAAAGAGTTAACGAAATGAAACGACTTATAAATGAAATGCCTCTTAATCAAAAAATTACGTTTATCGAGGGGAAATATGATAGCGAGCGTTTTTTCACAATGTCAAAAGGGTTGGAAAATATACCCGAAGGCGGAGAGCGTTGTTTTAAATGCTACCATATGCGGATTGAAGAAACAGCAAAAGCCGCCCGAAAAGACGGCTTTGACTTTTTTACAACCACTCTGTCAATAAGTCCTCACAAAAATGCTCAGGTACTTAATGAGATAGGGAATAATGTTGCCCAAAAATACGGTGTAAATTATTTATTCTCCGATTTCAAAAAGAAAAACGGGTATAAACGCTCATGCGAATTATCTGAAATATACAATTTATACAGACAGAATTACTGCGGATGCGTATATTCAAAATCTCAGGCGCTGATACGCGAAAAGAACTCTGTTAATAATAACGTATAGCGGCAATCTGCGCTAAAAATTCACGGGCGCATGCTGTCGGTATAGACGTAATCGGTGTAGACGCCCCAATGTGTTTGGCATCTATGCCGTTTAATTTTGCCATTTGCAGTGAGCGCAAAACATGGAAATCACTTGTTATAAATGCCACGTTATCTTTGTCGATAACCAGTTTTGAATATACAAAATTCTCATAAGTACTCGTGGCATTATCATCACGAAGCACACGTTCGGCAGCAACCCCGTTATTGATAAGATAATCTCTCATTGCCGAAGCCTCGGATACTCTTTCTCCTTTTCCGCGTCCGCCGGATACTATCGCTACAGCCTTTTTATTGCTTTTCATATATTCAACAGTCTTGTCCAAACGCAGCTTCAACGTTTGTGAAGGCTCATCTCCGTTAAGTCCTGCCCCCAGCACAACAAGATAATCCTCGTTATATGAAACATCATCCATATGACCAAATACGCATATAACGCATGAATAAACAGTCAGAATACTCATGAATATGACAAAGAGTACTTTTAGCACTTTAAGGAATTTCTTGCGTCTTGCGGCTTTGTAAAAGACACTCCATAATATAAATATTACTCCAATGGATATTATAAGTATTTCGCCCGCTCCCATATGCGCTGTCGCCGCACAGTAAAGTCCGTCGGCAGAAAATAGCATTCCTAATATAAATAATATAACTCTCATTTCACTCACTCCGATTTGTTTTTTTGCTTATGTTCATTTTAGCATTGATATATCTATCATACCCCGAAAAGCCTATATTTGTCAACAGAAATTATCAACAAGAAAAAATTTAATTTTTTTTCACAAAAAAGTATTGACAAATATATATTTATATGGTAATATATTAGTCGTCGTCAAGACAAGTCTTATATGCGTGATTAGCTCAGTTGGTAGAGCACCTGACTCTTAATCAGGGTGTCCAGGGTTCGAGCCCCTGATCGCGTACCAGATAATGGCTTAAAACATTAGGTTTTAAGCCATTTTTCTTTTTCTGATTTTCGCCTTGTCCTTTGTTTGTCCTTTATCCGTATCTTAGCATAATTTGAAGTTACTTGCCACAGCTTCGCTTGCCTTTGCCTGAGCCCTTGCGAATGAATGAGCGTAAATATTTAATGTTGTGCTTGCGTCACTATGTCCAAGACAGGCTTGAACGGTTTTTACGCTCGCGCCACTGTCAATCATAAGGCTGGCGCAAAGATGTCTGAACGAGTGCGGAGTAACATATTTCAAATTTTTTTCCTCACAAAACTTGTGAAGCCATCTGTTAGGCTTTAGCGGTGAAAGCGAATTTCCGTCCTCGTCCTTAAACACAAATTCAGTATCTTTCCAATAACTGCCTAATCTGCCTTTTTCATTCTCATAGAAAATTTTTAGTTTCCTGAAAAATTCAAACACTTCCGGCGGTAATTTCAAACATCTGTTAGATGATGCAGATTTCGGAGTATCAAGCGTGCTTCCTTTGTTTGAAATGTGATACAATGTCTTGTCAATGCTAATAATTTCATTTTCAAAATCAATGTCATTCCAAGTCAATCCGCAAAGCTCTCCGCGTCTTAATCCGCCGTAAATAGCAAGGATAAAATATGTCTGAAATACAAGCGGCGCTTTTTGTATCAGCGTATCAATAAATGTCTGCGCTTCCTGCAAAGTATAAACCTCACGCTCAACCTTTTTCAGCGCGGGTAAATTTGTTTTACTGCAAGGATTATTTGAAATAAGGTCCAAGCGTATCGCGTATTCAAAGATTGAAGATGTGTAGTTTATGTAATTTCTGACCGTCTTTGAGCCAAGCGGTTTATACTTTTCATTACCGTCCGAAAGAGAATTGATAAATGCCTGAATATGCCGCCTGCTGATTTTACTAAGGCGCATATGTCCTAATTCTTCATTTACACGCTTCATTATATGCTGCATTGTATCAATCGTCATTAACTTATAATTTTTCTTTGCATATCCGTCCTTCCATTGCTCTATGAAATCGCAAAACTTAACGGTTGAAGTAACTAAACCATTCATACAAGCCTCCTCAAAAAGTACAGCTTGCCGGTTCAATTCTTTTTCAATTTGTTTTGCTGTCATATTAGTTTTTGGTTTCCACGACTTTGTGTGGGTAACCTGTTTTCCGTTTGCGTCATAGCCGCAGCTCACCCTAATTTGGTAGCCGCTGCCGCGTTTTCTTATGGTTGCCACTGTATAAATCCCTCCTATAATTTATCTGTGACATACCCTCTGCATAAATATTTTAACGCGCTTAATGCGGATATGTCAATATGAAAATCAATCCCCAATATTTTTTCATCCACCTTATTGCGAGTTTATTATTTTAAATCTTTAAGCCAAGTTAAAAATTCATCATTTGTCTTTTTACCTTTTTTTATATTCTCTTTCCATTTCTTTGTCTGCTTCTTATAATTTTCAAAATCATCAACATACATTTTTATATCTGGATTTCTTTTAGCCTGCATTTGCTTACGCATATAAATTTCGCGGTATAGTTTTGTTGTTTCGTCAGATTTTATATTGGTTATCCATTTTTGATATGCTCCGTATTCCTTACAGGTTTTTGTTCCCTCCTGCGGCGATATGTTATCACAATACAGCGCGTCTGCTCTAAGAGGCTGAAATAATTTGCCGCAGTTTTTACATTGCTTTATGGTTGCGTTATTGTTTATAAAACAATAAATTTCAAATAAAATCTCGTCCATCATTGTATTAAATGTATAGCCAAAGAACCGTTTATGTACCTGATTGCTTGTTTCAATACGGGCATTAAACGCTAATTTATCATCAAGGTCATGTTGTCTTAATTCATTTATGCAAGCGAGTACATTTTCAGAAAAGCAATTATCATATACCGCCCATTTTACATTAAACATATACGATAACAAACCAAGTCGTTGAGATACTTCGCTCATTGACTTATCAATAAAATCCAATTCTGCCGTTACGGCATTTCCGTCAAAAAGATTATAAAGTTTATTTAAAACATTAGTTGATGAAAATTCATCATCAGTCATCAAAAACATAAACGCTTTTATAAATTTATAATCTTCATCAGAAAGGCTCATAAATAGTCCAACAGATTTATACGCTTCATCATAATCTATAAGTTTATAGTTCCAATTCATACGCTTTGCCATAAGCATACTTTCTGAACGGCGATAAGGTAAGTTAAAGATGGCCGAACACTTTTACAAGGTCTTTGACAGCGTATTAGCAGACAAATGTCTCACATATCCGGAAATAATTTTATTCGGCGTTATTGTCAGGCTGTCAATGAACAGCGAAAAGAAATGCTTTGCTTCAAATCAGGCATTATCAGAAATAATGCGGTGCAGTAAATCGTCAATAGGCTTTTTCGGAAGAAATTAAACGCAGGAAAAAGCTTATGGAACACCCAAACGAATACAGACGGTACTTGCAAAGACAGCAAAAATATATCTGCACAAAAAGGCTGAAAAGTGCAGTTTGAGTATAGGAGCAAGCACAGCGAGAGTGTACACACTCACGATTTTCCACTTGACCTTGCTCCGCAAAATCAATGAAAAATATCTTGGGATAATCCCAAAACCTTATAAAAAAAACGGAGGTATAAAATGGCGAACAGAAAAAGAAATATTCAGATTAAATTTAATGTTACAGAAGAAGAAAGAAATTTAATAAAACAGAAAATGGCATTATTGCCGACACAGCGAATAGGCGCATATATGCGTAAAATGGCGATTGACGGATTGATTATCTATATCGACACAAGCAACATAAAAGAAATGAATAAAGAGTTACAGGCTATCGGTAAAAACATCAATCAGATTGCAAAACGCGTCAATTCCGTAAGCAATATTTATGATGAGGACATAACAGAAATCAAAGAAAGGCTTCAAGAAGTATGGCAATTACAAAGACGCATTCTATTAAGTCTACATTAAATTTAGCAATACAATATATTTGTAATCCTGCAAAAACAGACGGAACGCTACTTGTATCATCATTTGCCTGTCTGCCCGAAACCGCCGACATTGAATTTGAATGGACACGCAGACAAGCGATAGACAAAGGAAACAGTTTAGGCAGACATATTATTCAGAGTTTCAGCCCAGATGATAATATATCTCCCGAACAGGCTCACGAAATCGGAATGAAATTAGCGGAACAGGTTTTAGAAGGCAAATATGAATTTGTGATTAGCACGCATACCGACAAAGGTCACGTTCACAATCATATAATTTTCAATTCTGTTAGTTTTGTGGATTACAAAAAATATCATTCAAATAAATATACATACCGAAATATCCGCAAGGCGAGCGACAGACTATGCGAAGAATACGGGTTGTCAGTTATAGCGGAAAACACAAATAAAGGCAAATCATATTTTGAACATACCGCGTATGAAAAAAATGCAACTTACAAAGCACAGCTTAAACAGAAAATTGATACTGCCATTAAACGCTCAATGGATTTTGAAGATTTTATCTTGCGTATGGAGCTTACCGGATATGAAGTCAAGAGAGGTAAATATATATCATTCAGAACGCGGGGACAACAGCGATTTATGCGGTCAAAAACACTGGGCGAAAGATATACGGAGGAAGCTATCATAAGCCGAATAAAGAAACAGAGAACGATGTCAAAGCAAAATAAATCTATCAGCCTTATTATTGATATTCAGAATTGTATCAAGGCGCAGGAAAGCACGGGTTATAAACACTGGGCTAAGATAAACAATCTTAAACAGGCGAGTAAAACTTTGAACTTTCTCACTGAAAATAACATCATAAGTTATGATGAATTGAAAAGCAGAATTGAGGAAAGACGAAAAGTCTTTGATGATATTTCTGATAAATTAAAATCAGTTGAAAAGAATTTGAGTGATACAAATATTTTAAGAAAACATATAAGCACATATCAATTCCTAAAACCTGTCTATGATAAATATAGAAAGGCAAAAAATAAATCCGATTTTGAAAATACACACAGACGAGAAATTATTTTATTTGAGGCTTCGCATAAATATCTGTCAGAGGTTCAGACAAATGGCAAACTGCCAACGCTTGAAAAAGTAAATGCCGAGCGTATAGAACTTGAAAGCCAAAAACAAAAATTATATGCCGATTACCGAAAAGCAAAGAAAGCATTATCAGAAATAGATGTTGTAAAATCAAATGTTGACGCTATGCTCCGCGCTCCGCAAAGGAACGAGCCTACAAGAGAACAAGAGATAGAATAATTCATTTAGGCGCATTATACAGGCTGAGTAAAATATTTTCGTACGCTTTCCCGGCTGTGCAAGCAAAACTTCTTTTGATATAATTATATTATAAAAATATTGAAAGGAGTTTTTGAAATGAAAAAGACAATTATTACACTAACAATAATCGCAGCATTATCAGCGGCAACAACAACAGCGTTTGCGGCTGAAATTCCGAGAGAAAGCGCATCGTTAAACGCAACGGAAGCACAAATACAAATCACTGAAAATCTTATCGGTGATATTCTTGATGAAGTACAATCGGGTGAACTTGGTTACACATTAGCCGCAGGATATGCGAACACAAGAATACGAAAAGCGGTTGTAGCAAATCAGACAGACGGAAACGGTTACGGTATCTTATCACCAATCGCACAGAACGCAATCCGCACAACAAGAGATATGTATTTGAGGGTAGAATATTATAAATCTCTTGAATAAAAGTTGTCAGTTTTGCTTGTTGATTTAATTGCTGATGTGCAGAACGAAAAAGACTATTACACCGTGTATGATGAAGCTCAAACGAGAATTTACAAATCTGTAAATCCGTTATACAATCCCGCAGGTGATAAGGTTGGAGATTTTTGTTATTGGAATCTGCCTGCGGTTGACAGTGCAGAATTTACGGTCGCTCGCAAATTGCTCTTGGAGGTTGCGGAATGAATTTCATGAGTCTTTTTCAAAGATTGTGTAAACCCTCTAAATGGTGTAGAATAGAAATACAC